>JAIOYD010000065.1 GCA_021741285.1 Rickettsiaceae bacterium
CAGTACCAAAACCCGGCCCTGATCAAGTAAAACCTCTTACTGATTCTCAGCAATTTGAGGCAGAATTGGTAGCTGCGAAAAAAAATCTAAAACCAGTACCAAAACCCGGCCCTGATCAAGTAAAACCTCTTACCGATTCTCAGCAATTTGAGGCAGAATTGGTAGCTGCGAAAAAGAATCTAAAACCAATACCAAAACCCGGCCCGGATGAAGTAAAACCCCTTACCGATTCTCAGCAATTTGAGGCAGAATTGGTAGCTGCGAAAAAGAATCTAAAACCAGTTCCAAAACCAGGCCCGGATCAAGAGAAGCCCCTTACCGATTCTCAGCAATTTGAGGCAGAATTGGTAGCTGCGAAAAAGAATCTAAAACCAGTTCCAAAACCAGGCCCGGATCAAGAGAAACCTCTTACCGATGCTCAGAAATTTGAGGCAGAATTGGGAGCTGCAAAAGCCGGTCTGACAAAAACTGATCGAGGTGCAGAGGTGTATGGTTATGAGAAACCAAAATCAGGTCCCGAGCTAACAGAGGTTACTCCAACTATAGGAATTATACCGCAGGAAATAGTCAAAGTGGAAGCCCCTAAACTTGAAATGGGACCTATTATTGAGACAGTCACGGTCACATCATCAGTTACCTTAGAGGAACCTAAACCACCGAAATTGGTGATGGGTCAGACTGTTGAAACAGTTATTATTACTCTTAATCCCATTACAGGCGTTACAGTAAGTCCAGAAGTTATACAGAAAGCACAAGAAATTAAAAACGTAGTACTAGGAATTTCGGCACCAAAACCTGAGGTAGATAAAGATAAAGAAGCTCTTGCGATGCTTAAAGACAAAACTCCCAAACAAGCTTTGAAAGCTATCTCTAACGCAATAGGTGATGGGGATGATAAACTAGTTAAAGCTATGATGAAGGTTATCAGCCCACCCGATGGCAAACCTATTGAAGGCGTGCCTGCAGTCGGACGAATGGCTCTAGCCAAAGTTTATACAGATCAAATGGAATCAACGAAAGGTATGAAGCTTGATCACGATAGATCCAAAGTGCAGAGAGCAGCAGGGGCTATAGCAGACAAGGCCGGTATTGTAGACCACGAGAAAAGAGTGACAAAACCTAAAGCTAGCCAACAAGAACGGTAAGACACATCATACTAAACTTTATCTCGTCCGCTGAACTTGATTTATTCATCTTTTATGCTTGAGGCGAAATAATGAGGCAGGATTACTGCACTCTGCCCGTTAGAAATAGGCGCTTATTAGCCAATAGCTTTGTAAATAATTCAATAGATGAAATTGAAATCAATCTCCCCAAAGGCCCTGGAGATTAATTCCTTACAATTAATCACATATAAGGTATGTATAAAACATAACTTTAAGAGAAAGGAACTTGATTACAGTGGTGCACTTGATTGGAGTTGAACCAACGACCTTTGCCTTCGGAGGGCAACGCTCTATCCAGCTGAGCTACAAGTGCAAAATAAAAGGAGAAACAACATAATAAGGCTAGCTAAGGGAGCATAATAAAATTACTTTTTGTGCAGCGTGCAGAATAGTGTCTTTATTACTTAATAAACGTTACAATTCTTTAACAAATTTTAATGATAGATAAACTGGTTAACTTATTGCAAGTGGGGCGAATGACCGGTTTCGAACCGGCGACCCCCAGAATCACAATCTGGTGCTCTAACCAGCTGAGCTACATCCGCCATAATAAGAAACAAATTAAAAGATAAACTACTTTAAGTCAAGGATATTTTGGCGACCATATCTTTATATTACCCAATGCATGCTTAAATTGGGTAATTGAATTATCTGAAAATGCTCAAGTTTTGGGCGGTGCTGGAAAATCTGGAGCCTTATGCTTTATCAAGTAAGGTATCTGGAACGCAAGAAAAAGAATCGTGGCTGGTAAAGCTCCAAATACCTTAAAGTTAACCCAAGTCTCTTCTGGAAAAGTACGCCAAACAAATTCATTAACTGCAGCCATAGTAAAAAATAGCCACATAAATCTTATGTTCAACTGCAACCAGTATATATCGTCTTCTAACTGTACTGCATTGCCAAGTGCTACTTTTATTGCTGGTTCCCATTTAAAATTTGTAATGAGAAACGCGAAACCAAATATACAATACAAAATAGTTGGTTTCATTTTAATGAAGATAGCATTCCCGCTAAATAAAGTTAGACTTGCTGAAACAAGGAGTAATACATTAGTTATCAAGTGAACTTTACTTACTTTTTGCCCCAAAACAAGTGTAATTGCTGTGCTAACAACAGTGGCAATAAGCGTATATAACGTTGCAGTAAAAATACCATCAACTTTGTAACCAACAAAAAAAGCTATCAACGGAATAAATTCTATAAAAAGTTTAAGCATCGATTTTATGTGAAATAATTGATCTTAATTTCATTAAGCTAACAGTTATTAATATACTTGTAAGATAGAACACAAGTTGCATGCCATTTGGTTTGGAATCATACCCCATAATGACATTCAATATTTTACCCATTATACTTTCATTACTAACAAACCAAGAGGTATCCCAAAGCTGATCAGAGTAGAGTTGTATAAATCCTGAAGATGTTAAGATGCCAGCTGCTTCAGCCGCCAAACCAGCAGCAATCATGGTAAGTAAAATTGTTGAAATCTTAAAAACATATTTACCAGCAAGTTTCATAAGCCCTAAATACAGCCCTACACCAACTGTTAAACCAAAAAAGGCACCGATTCCTATCCCTATTAAATACTGGGTACCTTGGATACTTTCTACAGAAGAAACGCTATAAACGAATAAGATAACCTCTGCGCCTTCCCTCAGTATTGCTGTTGCAACTACCAGAACTAGCATAAGTTGACTGGCACGTCCCGCGGTTATGTTTTCTGACAGTTTACTTAAATCTTTCTTAATCTTTTTTGTATAACCCTGCATCCAAACGACTGTCCAGCTTATTATTGCTGCTGTAAGAAGGATTACACACGAGTCAAAAATTTCATCGCCAAGGCTGCCAAAGCTTGTTGAAATTGTTCGTGTAGATAGGGCAAATATTGCTGCTAACACTATACCAATGAGTGCTCCAAGTACTATATATGTTCTTGAGTTTTTTACAGGTTTTGTAACTGCCATTATTATGCCAAGTAATAATGCTATCTCAAGAAATTCACGAAAAACTACAATAGCTATTTTAAACATCTTCTTCAGCCTCTTTAGCTATCTCTTTTATAATAATTTTTCCTTGAGCAGTATCTTGATGAAAATCACCAAAGAATTTATATTCCCCAGGTTTCAACGGAGCCAGAATAATCTTTGTTTCTGAATTACCCAGAACAATTTTTTCTCTTTTTAACTCTATACTTTCAAATTCTTCAATTGTTAGATCTTGATTATGTACTGTAATAATAATCTTTCTTCCTTGTGGCAACTCTATTACAGAAGGAGAAAATTTATGATCCTTAATGTATATATCAACATACAAAGCATCCTCTGCCCCTAGAGCAGCAGAAGCAACAAAAAATATATAAATAGTAATCAAAAAAGTAATAAATTGTCGCATTTACCTACCAAATATATCTACTAAGAATTATATCTTATTTCAGAGAAAATCACAATAACTAATAAGTCTTTCCTTCGCAAAGTTCTATTTTATAAAAAATAACGCTAATCATCCCAAATTCAAGTCATGGATCTTCTATCTAACACAAGATTCGTAGGCAAAACCCAGGAATAACGTAATGTTACGCCAAATGATTGAATTTAGCTTCAGACTCAAAGCTCAATTTCTTATGTATTACGGTGGATCGCCCCAACACATCAATATAATTTCTTGATTTTTATATATTTTATTAATATATTTTATGTTATATATAAAATATATATGGCTAAATTCTATAATATTGTAACCTTAAATAAGTTATAATATAGTATTATTACTAGACTAAAAACATGAATTTTTGAAAATCATTGAGTAATTTATGGCAAAAAATATTAAGCCAAAGAATGTGGTGGTTTCTATTTTATCTAAGCTAAGTCATGAATTAAAAACTCCAATTCATGGAGTCAAAGGTATCTCGAGTTACCTCTTAGACAACTGGGATAATTTAAGCAATTCTGAAAAAAAGAAATACTTATCTGTTCTTGTCGAAACAAGCGACAACCTTACTTCTCTCTTAAACTCAATCCTAACTAATCAAAGCGACAAGGATGCAATAGAGTTTAATTTTGAACAAATTGACCTTATACAAACTATAAAGAATACGGTAGAGAAAAGTAAAAATCTGAACTTAACAAAAAACAAAATAACAATTGGTTTTGAGACAAACGATGAAAAGTGCTATACAATGGCAGACAAATTTTGGATCAGCCAATTACTTTCTAATATAATTTTTAATGCGGTAAATTATTCAAATCACGGTAAAATAATTGTTTCTGCTAGGCTAGATAAGGTTGATGAAATTCCTGTTTGTCTTATATCTATCAAAGATGAAGGAATTGGTATTGCCAAAGAAGAACTAAGCAGTATATTTGAACCTTTTATTCGTGGCTCTTCTAATCAAGAAATAGATGGTGATGGCCTTGGGCTTACAATATGCCGTGAAATCGTTGAGGCACATAAGGGTAAAATCTTTGCTCTAAACAATTCAGACATTAGTTCTACAATAGCATTCTACATTCCTATAAAATAATCTGATTAACTTCTAATTTATGAAAAAAAGAAACATAATACTATTTATTGATGACGAGAAAGTTTGCCATACTTTAGCCGAACTAATAATACCTAACTTTACTGATTACAAACTTATTGGTGCTTTCTCCGGGAACGAAGCAATTGAGCTGGCAAAAAGATATGCAAGTGATATAGCTCTTGTTTTATCTGACATTATGCTTCCTGGTATAAATGGCTACCAGGTATATTCCCAGTTAAAAGAAGATGAACGATTTGCCAATATACCATTCATTTTTCAAAGCGGCTTGGGCTCACAAGAAGAAGAGCTGAAAAGGCATGTTATCTCTGATGTTACTATATTATACAAACCTTATAAACAGTCAGACCTATTAAAAGCTATTAACGACACGCTTAAATCAGTGAATTAGCTTGATAATAGTTTAGTTTAAACCTATTTTTATATCACTAAACTTAAAGATTATAAATAATGTCTGTCGCAGAAAATTTCTACATAACTACCCCAATTTATTATGTTAATGATGTGCCGCATATAGGTCATGCTTACACAAGCATAGCCTGCGATGTTATCAGCAGATTTATGCGTCTATCTGGCAAAGACGTAAAGTACTTAACTGGTACAGACGAGCATGGTCAAAAAGTTGAGAAATCAGCTGAAAAACATGGGATATTACCCCAGGAATTTACTGATAAAACATCAATGATATTTCGTCAAATGATGCAAACATTAAATATATCTAATGACGATTTCATACGAACTACGGAAGAAAGACACAAAGAAGCCGTAAGACATTTTTGGTCAAAGTTAGTAGAAAACGGTGATATTTACCTTGGGAAATATTCCGGCTGGTATTCAATTAGAGACGAAGCGTTTTATTCCGAAAAAGAATTAACTGAGGAAGGGTTAGCACCGACTGGAGCGCCAGTAGAATGGATCGAAGAACCAAGCTATTTCTTTAACTTATCAAAGTGGCAAGATAAATTACTTGAATATTACGAAAGCCATCCAGAATTCATCATTCCTGAATCGAGACGAAATGAAGTAATTAGCTTCGTTAAAAGCGGTCTGATGGATCTGTCTGTCTCTCGTACCAGTTTTAATTGGGGCATTAAAGTTCCCGGTAACGAAGAGCATGTAATTTATGTTTGGCTCGATGCATTGACAAACTATCTATCGGCTCTAGGCTATCCAGATAAAAAGAACCCATCCAAAAAATATTGGCCAGCTTCTGCCCACGTTGTTGGTAAAGATATACTAAGATTCCATGCCGTATATTGGCCGGCATTCTTAATGGCAGCTGGTCTTGAGTTACCTAAATCTGTTGTGGCTCACGGTTGGTGGACTAATGAAGGACAGAAAATATCTAAATCCTTAGGCAACGTAATAGACCCGTTTGACTTAGTCAAAGAATTTGGCCTTGACCAGGTACGATATTTTTTAATGAAGGAAGTAACTTTTGGCAATGATGGTAATTTTTCAAAAGAAAATTTGATTACACGAAATAACAGCGAGCTTGCTAACAAGATAGGCAATCTTTTACAGCGCACAAGCTCATTCGTATTCAAACATTGTAACGCAAGTATCCCCCCTGTATTACCATCATATATCGATGAAGCGTATAACACTCCTTTGCTACTTGATATTTTATCAATTCAGCAACAAAATATTACTGCCATGAAGGAGTTTCAAATAAATAAAGTCCTGGATAATATAATTCATATCACTGACCAAGCTAATATCTATATAGATAAAGAAGCGCCCTGGAGTCTTAAAAACACGGATACGATTAAGATGAATCAAGTACTCTATAATTTACTTGAATCTCTAAGATTTATTGGCATCATGTTGCAGCCATTCGTTCCAGATTCAGCCTCAAAAATCCTTGATCAGCTAAACGTAGCCAAAGATCAAAGATCATTTTCTCATTTGAACAAAAAATATGCTTTAAAACAATCATCTGCAATCATGCAGCCTATACCTATATTTCCGAGGTTTGAAAAATGATTATTGTAGATTCTCACTGCCATCTCGATATGCTTAATGACTATGACAGCACAGATAATATTGTAAATCGTGCAAGGGAGTGTGGAGTAAAATACCTACAAACAATATGCACAAGACTAGATAATTTCGAAAATATTCTCTCTATCGCAAAGAAATTTGATAATGTATATGCATCCGTTGGTGTTCACCCTAGTGAAGTTGAAACAATAACATCTTATGCAGAATTACTTCGTTTGAGCTCCGATGATAAAGTTATAGGACTTGGTGAAACTGGGCTTGATTATTTTTACAATAAAGATGCTCAGCATCATCTGCTGCAAAGAAAGTCATTTGAACAACATATCCTAGCCTCACAAGAAAATGGCTTGCCTGTAATTATTCATACGCGTGATGCAGAAGAGGATACAACCAGTATAATTGCAGAGCACAGGAAGCATAAAGAGTTTCCCGCTTTAATTCATTGCTTCACAGCATCAAAAGAATTTGCTGCTAAAATGTCAGATCTTGGCTTATATATTTCAGTTTCCGGTATTGTTACTTTTAAAAATGCCGAATCATTAAGGGAGGCTATAAAATATGTACCCCTAGATAGATTACTTGTTGAAACAGATTCTCCTTACCTTGCCCCTGTTCCAAAAAGAGGCAAAACCAATGAACCTTCTTATACTAAATATGTAGTTGAATTTTTGGCCGATCTTAAAGGGGTGGGCTCAGAGGAGCTTGCAAAACAAACCACAGATAATTTTTTCAGGTTGTTTACTAAAGCAATAAAGGAAGTTGAAGATTCTTATGGATATTGATCTATACTAAGCATCAATTTTGCCTTTTCTACCTGAGAGATATTAGACCTCTTGCATAACCGCAGGGATTGATTAAACTGGTTGCTTTTAAAGCAAGGATATTAGATGAGGTTTGAACAAATAAAGTGTGAAGCCCAAGAAGAGTTTCGCAGATTGACGGGAATCAAGCGCACAACG
>JAIOYD010000066.1 GCA_021741285.1 Rickettsiaceae bacterium
AATCGTCATTACCGACCATTCCAGCTTCATCTATAACAACTAAGCTGTTTTTAGGAAGATCTAGTTTAGAATTGTAAAGTTTAAATAAGAAACCTTTGATCGTATCGGATTTATTATAACCGACAGCTTCTAATTCACGCGCAGCTTTATGGGTGGGAGCGAGTGCGATCACGTTTATTTGAGAATAATTAGCAATTGAAGCTAGTTTACCGAGTACGTGACTTTTACCGCTACCTGCGCGCCCTTTAAGAATTTTGATACCGTTATCCGCTAGTGTTAGGTGCAACAGAGCTTCTTGTTGTTGATTGCTTAAAGATTGATCTTCATTGATTATTTTAGCTATTACGCTAGGTTCAATGCCTGAATCCCTAGTCATTAAATTCTTTTGATTTGCTATATACCCACCGAGTCGTATTACTTTTAATTCTTCGGCTCTAACGATGGCTGTAGTATAAAAACCGCTTTCTCCGCTGCCTTCATGGTATAAAGGTGTTATTTGATCGGAATTTAGAGCATCAAGAACTAGGTTAGCAGCTCTTTCGTGACTAGGAATACATTTGACTGCTCTTTCCAGATCTTTTACGTTAAAAATACTTGCGTGTTTAGTAATCCTAGCAATAACATCTGCTCCAGTTTTTAGCGATTCTATGTTAGCAAATTTACGTTCCTCATTGCGAATCACACTCTCGTTTAGGATGCTACGCATACGAACTGGGCCGGTATGTTCTTGTGGAGTTTCACTAATCAAATCAACTCTATTTTCTAAGCCGAGTTCTTTAAAGTAATCGTTTATAATTTCTTTTAAATCCTCATGAATTTGCTGATCTTCTGGTACGATATAAGCTTTATTACCAACTTTCTTGAAATCAGGATTTAGATCTACCGCTTTTGCACCGAACGACAATCCGTCCTTAGTAAATCTTCTTGTAGTAATAAGTAAGTGAGCGTGCCAATTCTTTTCGCCGTCATGTGGCTCGTGAATATCAATTTGCACACCTAGACCCTCTTTTACCCAACTCCTTTTTTCAACTAACCTATGAGTTATCTCGATTCTATCTTGCAAATTTAGCTCTTTATCATCGGGTAGGGCTAGTACTATATCCTTAAGTAACTGACTATCTTTACGCTTTTCAGATCTCTCAATTAAATTCATAAATTCCGATACGCTATGAAATTTTTTATCTGCGTACTCAGGCAATAATATTTCATGATAAACATTATCTCCTTTTTTTGAAAAGTTATAAATTACACCTGTTTGCTGATCTTTAACTTTCGTTCTAGCATTATACGCCCCTTTGCAACAAGCATTGCCACCTGAAGAACGACCTACTATTTCTATTCTTGCAAATTGGATTGCCATTTTTAAACTAAATCTAACTATCTTTAATCTTAATATTGTTATCTAAACTAGAATATCATATTAGCATGTTGGATACAACATATATTGCGTATAACAAAATTGCCAAGCAATGTTTGCTCTAACTTTATCCCAACTCAGAAAAAAGGTTTACGGTATTAAGTTATATAGCTAAGGCACAAGCAAAATAGGTATGGTAGGCAGCGGGGAATATACTGTATTTCTATATATGCTAGAGGCGAATGATTTTATTTGGTTATAGATGATTTGATAATTAGCTGTTTTTTTATAAACTAAATTGATATACTAGATACAAATAATTAAAGATTTATAATTTATGCAGAATGTAGTAGAGCAAAAAGTTCGGTTAGAGCAAAAGAAAAACAGATTGATTGCAGAAGAAACAAGATTAAAACTAAAAGAGCGTAAAATGCGCACCAGGCACTTAATTGAAGTCGGCGGATTAGTTACTAAGGCGGGTTTAGATTATTTACCTACTAATACTTTATACGGTGCACTATTATTAATTGCTTCATCATTAGAAACTAATCAAACAATTAAAGATGAATGGACTGGAATCGGTAAAACTAAATTAGATCAAGAACAAACAAATAAACATGCCGTGATTTTGAAATTTGAACAAGAGCCGAGCGGTGAAATTCGAAAAGTCGTTAGAAATCATGGTTTAAAATGGAATAAACTTCGCATGGAATGGTACGGATATGTTAGCGATCTTGATTCTCTAAAAGTAGAGCTTAACACCGCTGCTCATAATCTTGAAATTATAAGTTAAACTTAATTCTAAATCTTTTATACTGATTGCTTTCTGTAATAATAGAATAATCTTGTCGTTATAATATGTAATATTATTATACGATAATATAGATTAGTTATTTTTAATCCTCTCCTACTTATTATAGTGTCTCTATAATACATAACTTTGTTTTATCTTACTTTTAATGCCCCACGTGGGACAATTATCTCGACTAAGCGATATTAGTATGTTATTTATATTATAATCTAATCATACTAAATAGACTTTATGCAGATAATAGAAATCAATCCTAGAGATTGTACCAGATGGAAATATGCAGATCGGAGTCATTTTGAATTCGGCAATACAGGTAGCCTTAGTGAAGATATAAAAGAAAACGGACAGGTAGAACCCGTTATTGTTCGCCCTCTTCTTAATAGCGAATATAAATATGAGATTATCGCGGGTAGTCGCAGATTTCAGGCTTGCTTTAATGCGGGACTAATGCTCAAGGCCGTTATTCGCGATGTCTCCGATGAAGAAGCCGCAATTATTCAAATTAAAGAAAATGAGCATATTTCGATTTGTGATTACTCTAAGGGTATTTATTACGCCAAACTAATGAAGGATCAAAAAATAACTCAGGATAAACTATCTCAAGTAATAGGCTGCTCAAGACATAAACTTAATAGTTATCTATGTTTTGCCAAAGTCAGTGATACTATTTGGAAAGCGGTCGGTAACACTTCTAAAGTATCGGCTAAAACCGCAGAAACGATACACGCGCTTGAGAAAAACGGTAAAGCTTACGTCGATGCTTTGATTGATCTTGCCGAAGAAATTCGCAAAGGAACGGGAACTCATAGGCTAACAAGGATGGTCAACGCTATTATTGTCGGTGAGGATTCAGAAATTATTGAAGACGGTGTCATTAAATTACCGTCGGGAGCTGTTATCGGTACTTGGAAAAATAACAACCTAAAGTTGGCTAAACATCTAGATATTGACCCTGATAAGTTTATTAAACATTTAATCAAGTTTTTTTAGAGAAACTGTATGAATAGTATCCAATGTTATAAAGACCGTAATAACTTTATAGATCATCCGCTTGCGCCTTTGTTTTATCAATTTGTTGAAACTTTAGAAAAACGAGGCTTTTATAAAGAAGCCGAAGACTTGCAAAAAATAGCCGAAAAATATTATTTACCTGAAAACCGCACTATAATTCTTAAAATAATTATAGAAATGCAGAAAGCTGCTGTATCTGATGAAGAAACGAAGCTTGAACAGTTATTGCAACAATTATAGATTAACGTTATTATCAACTAAACTTGGAGTGTTATATGATGAATTCAAATTACGGAAAAACTTACAATAGTTTTGCGGAGCATCCACTTGCTCCTATATATTTTAAATACATAGATATTTTGATATCTAGGGATGTAAATCAAGGCGTACAGCATTTATTAGATATTATGGACGCCCCTATAACAGAGGAAAATACAGAGATATTTACTGATATCGTTGCCGCTCTTGTAAGAATTGCTAATGAAGATAACATTAATGAATTTGAGGAGTTAGGGCGTCAATTAGATAATGCGAACTGACCGCCCCCTGCTTTTATTGGTTCGGTTCATGGCATAACATGCTGCAAACTTGGTTAAGAGAAGATAGGTTCTATAATGTACAACTACAGACCAATCTATTCGGTGGCACTAGTGTATTTTTTAGCTGGGGTAGTAGGTACGGCAAACGAGGTAGCTATAAAATTATTTTTTGTGATAGTGAATTAGAGGTTAATAGTGCTTTGCAAGTGATTGAAAAAAGAAGGCGGGCAAGAGGATATAAATTGACCGAATAGATGTTACTAGTTGTTACGGTGGCTATGAAAGGCGGTTGCATCCGCCTTTCATAGTGTTTAGATGTATTGTTGTCCAGTGCGATTCGTAAGCAACTGATAATTTAGAGTATTTTTTTGATTTTAGAATATACGCTTGCAAGCTGGGTTCTTAAATCACCGCTGCTTTTACAGGTAATCCCCATGCGATCGTACATTGGTACTATCTCAAGCTCACCTAATACGTGATGGGGGTTATTAAAAAAATACTCATTTATCGGTTTACTATGTTCACCAATCTTTTTTTGTCTGGTGGCTTGCCACTCATGGGTTTTATCGGTTTTTTGCAAGAATACTAAATCAACGGTAATTTTTGCATCCGCAAATAAATTATCAGGCAAACGATAAGCAAGTATTAAGTTTGTTCCTGATGCGTTGATAATATCCCGTGCATGCTCTTTTGTATTGTCTAGGAAAAATTGTGGCAATATCATTGCTATAATACCTTTATCTCTTAGCATTCTTGCGGATTTAGCAACAAACCAATGATGAATTATTAAGTGCGCCAAGTCGGAGTTAAAAATATCATTTACGGTATTGCGACCGTATGGCGGGTTGCCGATAATTAGGTCGTATCTATTGTCGTTGCAGCAGAAATTCTCAAAACCCGTATTGATAATGTTAATATTGCCGTGCAATTTGCTAAATAATTTGCAGGAGGCATTATCAAGCTCTATTGCATCTATACTTGCATTTTTTGCTACTATTTGTGGCATATAGTTAAAAAATACCCCTGTTCCCGCGGAAGGCTCTAATATATTACAACTTTTACCGCCTCCGTCTGCTCGTAACCCCTTAAAACCCATACGTGTTAAAGCCGCCCATATGAATTTTACCAGTAACTCGGGCGTATAGTATGCGCTGTTTACGCTCTTTTTAATAGAGCTAATCTCATCATCGGTTAGGTAATGTTTTAATTGTCTGTAAACATAACGGGTAAAGATTGCCTCGCGGAGTCCTCCCCAGCCAGTATAGCCGTTTAGGACTTCTCTTTTTTGTTCTTCGTTGATACTAGGGTCATTATTTGACAATAGTTTTAATACTTTAAGATTTTTTTCTATCCTTTCGTTTTGTATTTGCTTTTTTAGCATTTTAATCCTCGTATTTTTATTAATTATTTAAAGTGAAAATGTTTATTTGTTATAAGAAATTGCCTGTAATACTTTGTTGGTTAAATTCTCACCAAGAAGCCCTTGGAAATAATCAAAATCTGAAAATAGACAGCTATTTTCATCAATCGTTTTATGAGTGAGTCCTTGGTACGCATCTAATTTTGGAGATAAATCCGCACCCCAACCAGATAATGCAAGTAAACTTAATCCATCATGCGTAAAAGGAGTTAAGCTACATTCCAAGGCTGTCTCTTCGTCAAAAATCTGAGGCTGAAAATATAGAGAGTAGCAAGCTATATCGTCTATAAACAAATTACAGATTTGCTCTTTGAGATCATCATCGTCTTTATAATCTAAATCTCTAGAATAGTATTTTTGGAATAAACCGTAGCTGCATGTAAGCATCTCCTCTAAGATATGGTCAAAATCTAAACATAGATGTCTGTATTGTGTAAAAAACGACTCCATATAAAGACCGCTATTGTAGTAATTAGTCATGTTAATACCTCGTATTAAAAGTTAAAAATTCGCAGCTACCTTAGCCACAAATGAAAGCTTTGCTTTCATTTCTTGAGCCCGCATGCGGAGCAAGACAAGATAAGTCAAGGGCGAAGAGCGCAGCGTCCCTTTACTTATCTTGTCTGCGTAGCTATTTCTTTTCTTGATTTCTTTCTTAGGGGCGGCAATGCTTAAGAGGCCTCTCTTATTAAGGCTTTGGTCGGTTTGTATTGATAAAAAGGGAGTTATGTGCTAGTCTGCTCGTTAGAAAATTACACTAAGAATGCATGGATAAAGAATTAGAGAAGAAATCGCTTGGCACTGAAGTTCTGAGTCTACTCAAGAACAAAGGAGTAGAAAATGCCGTAACCGATCAGATACTAAAGAATAGCAATCCTTCTAACGAAGAAGATGCCTTGCTAGTTCTCCCCTCACCTCCTATCGAGCCTAAACCAGACTTTAATGCTATATATGATGTGCTACACTGCAAGTTTCCAGAAATAATCAATATGAACAAGCCTGTATTATTAGCGGTCGGTATTAGGAAAGAAATGTCGAAAGAGACGGGTGTATCTAGCGTTGTCTTAAAAAGATGGATAGCCTGGTATTGCCGTAAATCAAACTATTACGCCAATCATATACAAGGGGTAATACGCTTTCACTTAGATGGTAGTGAAGCAGGCATAGTTACTGAAAAGCATCAAAAAAAGATGGAAAAACGCTTAGAGAAAATAAAAACCCATAAAACAACCTCGTCTCTTGAAAACCAAAATAAAAACAAAGATTCTGATAATAGTTCAAGCGATGCTATAATAAACGATGTTAAATAAGCCGATGAAACCTATAGATAAAGAAGACACTATCAATAAATCTATATTGCTGAATTGTCTATATTCCGCCGATAAAGAGCTTCCGTTATCAGAACTTGGGAAGTGGATTGAAGCTAGAACCGATGGTAAATATATTCTTATAAAAAAGGAGCAAGAAACTGATGTTGTGGCAACGAAAATAGTTACTGAGCATTTAAATAACAAAACTCAAATTAATAAATAATGGAGAAAATAATGAATAAAGCAGATTTCGTAAAACATGTAGCACAGCAACATCAATGCACACAAATAGAGGCCGAGAAAACCATTGATATGTTTACCTCTTCAGTAATTGATGCCATCGGCAAAGGTAATGAAATATCATTAATCGGTTTCGGTAATTTTAGTGTAAGTAAAGTGGCGGCTAGATCGGGTCGTAATCCTCGCACTGGTGAAGCACTAGAAATCGCTGCTTATAATCAACCAAAGTTTAAGGTTGGTCAGAAGCTAAAAGATGCTGTGAACCCAAAGTGATGTAAAGTTACTTATCATAGGCAATCAATATCAACTATTAAAACAAAGGTCAAAAAATATTATGAATACAGGAACGGTTAAATGGTTTAATGCAACCAAGGGATATGGCTTTGTAGAGCCTAGTGACAAATCGAAAGATGTTTTTTTGCATATCTCGGCGTTAGAAGCTATAGGTCTTAGTGATTTACAGGATGGACAGAAGATCAGTTATAATATTGAATCTAATAAAGGCAAAATATCGGCGATTGATATTAAGTTAATATAAAGGATAATTAAACAGTGATGGGCTTTCTAGAATACGTAATAGCTTATCAAGAACTTTTGGGATTTGTAGCAGCGGGGATAAGTGCTATTTCTTTTTTGCCGCAACTAATTAAAATTTGGAGATTTCGCTCTGTCAAAGATATATCAACAGGTATGTACGTCATATACGCTGTTAGCGTAATATTATGGCTAATTTATGGAATTATTATAAAGTCAGAGCCACTAATTCTAGCTGAAATATTGACGCTGATTTTAGTTTCCGCAATTCTTACCATGAAATACTTATGGAAGTAATCCAGATGTATTTAATGCTTAATTTTTTGAGTTTTTAAAGATTTTATGTTATACTGATCACTTGATAATCAACCAAATTATTTTACTGCATATTATTATGGCCATTACAAAATTTCTTGATCCAAAAAATGAT
>JAIOYD010000067.1 GCA_021741285.1 Rickettsiaceae bacterium
AATTGGTATGGTTAAAAGATTTAAAATTATCGCCGATCGTTACAGAAATAGAAGAAAACGGTTCGGTTTAAGATTCAACTTAATTGCCGGAATTTATAATTTCGAGCTTTAAAGAGGTTATGCAAGAGGTCTAATAAATCATGAAAAATTTAATTATACCAGCTTCAAAATTAAATAGCTTTAGCGCTTCACTAATTTCTAATTTTAGTATTGTAGCAAATCTTAGATTAAATAGCCTGCAGATTCTAGAAGCAAATGATTCATCAGAGATATTGCCTGAAATACTATTTCATGCTCATCTTGCCGATCATATAAGTGTAAACCAGCATAAGAGTAATCAGCAAAGTTTGCTATCTCGTTTAAAAATTGGATTAGGTATTATCACGCTTTTAGTTACATTTTTTACAAGCTCTAATGCCTTTGCGATTAGAGAGTCAAGACCAACTCCAGTTGATAGTCGAATCAGAGTTATGGTATATAATCCTGATGATGTATTTAAATTCACTGGATATTATGGTTATCAAGCTAGTATTGAACTGGCTAGCAATGAAGAAGTTGTAAGTATTTCTATGGGGGATACAACTTCATGGCAAATCGTTCCAGCGGGTCATAGAATATTTATCAAACCTATGGAACCAGAAGCAACCACCAACCTAACTTTAATTACTAATAAACGAACCTATTTCTTTGAACTATATGCTGAAGAAACAACAGACATTCGCGATCCAGGCATGGTGTTTAATGTAAAATTTATATATCCAGATGAGGAAGAAGAAGATCATCTGCGTACTTTTGCTAAAAGCTCTAGCAAAGGACCTGATCTAAATCATCCAGAGAATTTTAATTTCTATTACTCTATAAGCGGTAATGAAGAAATCGCGCCTATTAAGATCTTTGATGATGGAGAATTCACCTATCTACAATTTAGGGACAAAAACAATGAAATACCAGCAATATTTGCTGTAGATGAAGAACTTAGGGAATCAATGGTTAATTTTCGTTTAGATCCTAATAACAGCAACTTGGTCGTCATAGAACAAGTATTTAAGAAGCTTACCTTAAGAGCTGGTAAGAAAATCGTTTGTGTATTTAATGAAACCTACAGACCTTATTAACTTCTCTCTAAACCAGACGCTGGCCTCTAGCTTATTGGAACAGTGAAGTAAAAGCTTGACCCGGAATAGTTGTCACTTTCAGCCCAGATTTTTCCGTCATGAAGCTTGATAATTTTTTCAATCAAAGCCAAACCAATACCCCGTCCTCCAGCTGGGGTTTTAGTTTTTGAGCTTACTGTGAATGTATTGAATATACTAATTAACTCATCTTGCAGAATAACAATTCCTTGATCAATAATTTCAAACCGTATATTATTACCAGGCACTTCGGCTAAATTTATAGTAATAGGTTTGCCCTTGCCGTAAATTGCCGCATTGCTAATCAAATTGTCAATGACTTGTATCATATAATACTTATCGCAAGACGCTACTATACCATCTGAGATGTTAAGCTTAAATTCTGTTGGAGTTTCGTCTGAGAATATTTTCTTATAGAGCATCGTACGCTCTCTAACTAATTTGCTTAAATTAATCGGCTTTTTATTCAACTCATAAGTAAAAGTAGATAATTTTGATAAATCAGTCATACCTTGAACATAGGTTTTTAAGCGATCACCACTATTGATTATATCTTTAATAACACTCTTGATTTTATTCGCATCTAGG
The DNA here is from genome assembly GCA_021741285.1 of Rickettsiaceae bacterium. GTDB lineage: Bacteria > Pseudomonadota > Alphaproteobacteria > Rickettsiales > Rickettsiaceae > Megaera_A. The sequence goes on from JAIOYD010000067.1 coordinate 1,722, forward strand.
TTGTCATAATATGAATATAACACATCACATAGGGTTAAAACTACAGTTAGAGGAGTATTAGTTTCGTGTGGTAGATTACGAATGAACTCATTTTTCATGTCTTTATTCTTCAGCATCTCAATTTTCATAAGTCGAATTTGTTCTTGCAAATAAAGTTCCTTCTCCTTTAAAATCCCCTCTTTAGCCTCTTTTTCCTGAAATTCCCTCTCTATAATAGTCATTTTCTCAATAATACTATCACATAGCAGCCAAGATTCTTTGTTTGCAGCATCAAGCTCTTCAGCTTTTCCTTCCCAATGAGCCGCCTTCTCTTCCTTAGCTTTTAGGTGTTCTTGTTGAGGTTTAAAAAATGCTATAAGGATTCCCCCCACTAACAACAATAAATAAGTTACCTTAAACTGCAAAGTACCAAAGTTAGTGTCAAAATTCTCAATACCAGTATACCACTTAAAAAAGTATACGCTGGTTACTATTCCGCTAACTATTAAAAATAACGCTACGTGCCAACGAACAAGCATAGCAAGCACTACCATACTGAGCAAAAAGATCATTAGCTGAAATTGACCAAAATTGCTTATAATTACTTGCAAACCACCAACAAAAGCTAATATATAAAACAATCCAATAATCCAAAATACTGAAATAAATTTATCGCTTCTAAAAGTTGAGGGCCAAATTGGATAAGTTAAGAAGGCAGAAGATGATAATAATACAGAATGATATATAAATTCTATAATTTTACTATATTGTTGGCGAATTTCTATAGGTAAGGAATACATAGTAGAAAAAACTGCAATAATACAAAATATTCCAAAAATAGAGTAAACCGATTCATTGGTAGGGTTATTATTTCGACAAAAAATTAATAAATCAAAAGTCTTGACCTGGTTTATATAATACTCCCATCGTTTACGACGTTCTTTTTTTACTATTTCAAATGTTCCACCATCCTTTATTCCTACCCAACCTCCTGGCCTCTTTAAATAGATAGTGACTACCAATTAAAAATACTAAATTAGCTAACATACCGGGAATTACGCTATCTACTCCTGTAGCTTCCATCCACAATATTCTCCAGGCAATCACAGCGCATAATCCTGCTATTATGCCAATTAGTACTGCCTTTGCTGAGCTACGAAATTCCAATATTGCCAAAAGAAATGGAACCGTTACTACTGGTAAATAAAAATTACTTACTAGCAAGAATATACTAAGCAAGCCTTTCATATAAAAAGCTAAACTGAAAGCTAGAATGCCTATAATTATTGAACAAATATAGGAAAAATATAAATTATATTTTTCTGTTATATCATAACCAAAAGACTTCTTTATATCATATGACAACGTTACCGTGGCTGCATTTAAATATGAATCAGCGGTCGACATTGCCATAGCTATAATGCCAATTGCAATAAGACCTTTAAAGCCAGATATATATGTGTAGTTATCTATTATATAGGATAATAATTGGGTTGGTTCTAAAGTAGGATTATTAGTTATTAATAAAATACCGATCCAAAAAAATAATATTGAAATAGCCAGCCTTACCATAGTTGCTATAAAAAAAGAACTAGCCACTTGAGCAGTATCCTTTGCCATTGATACTCGTTGAAAAATAGCGGGGTTAAATGATGGGATAATAAAGTAAAATGCCAATCCTATTGAGCCCCAAAATTTATAATGGTTAGGGTCGGTTAGCTGGGTATAATCAAATAACTCGTGTTGGGAAATTGTATGGAATACAATTGAGGGATCACTAAAATTACCCCAGATAATCAAAGCAATGATCGGTATTACTGTACCAAAGGTAAAAAACTGAATTACGTCCGTAAACGTAACAGCTTTTATTCCCCCAAATGTTGAATAAATTATAAGCACAAGGCTACTGGCAACAGTAGCATAAAAGCTAGATAAACCAAAAAACAACTGCAATATTGTTGCAGCAACCTTAAATTGTGCTGCTAACTTACCAATACAATTAAATACACTAGAGATCGAAGTAATAAATCTAACTTTTTGACCGTATAAATTACCCATAGCATCAGCTATAGATAATGTCCCTAAAAATTCTCCCATTCGGGGTGCAAGGAAATAACAAATTATCAGGCAGCTAAATATATCCCCTAACATACCCGGAACCATATAAAATAACCCCCCTTTATATACCTCTGAAATATCTGTTAAAAATGCACTCCCACTGATCCACGTTGCTATTAATGTCGCCGAAATGGTGAGAGTAGAAAAATTTCTATCACCTATGGCATACTGCTTAATGGTTCTTACGCCCCTGCTAGAAAATATTCCAATCACAAGCGTAGCAATTAAAAATACCGTAAAAATTACAGCATCTACATTAAAATTCATAAAGAAATTAATTATAAGTTAATAAAGATTATATTACATATGTATAAAACATTTATTTAATAGTTGCAATATTATAAATTAGACCCTAAAGGTTGATAAAAATTATTTTGAATAATTGATAAGTTAAATATTCTGCTTCAATTCCTAGTTAATGGTTTGTAACATTATTAAAACACTGGAATTCAATATCTTTATAAAGTCATCCCAAGAAATGTAAATTACTTATTCTTTCTATGTATATTGCTTTAACTAAAGCTACATCTGTGATGCCATTTATGCTTGTTAGAACTACTTTGCCATGACCAAAGCCAAAATCATTTTTAAAATCATAAACCGCTCCAATCACAGTAAGTTTCCCAGAATCAATCCTTGATTTATATTTTTGTATCGCTATTTGAACCTGATAATTTATATTTTCTATGATTGCATCCTCAAGGCAAGATGCAGTAATTTTTATAGTACTTAATTCTTTATTTATAAACTCTGATTCAGTTTTCGTACCATTTAGTGCAGCCGTTACCGCCCCGCAATCTGAATGACCAATAATAAGTAAAAAAGGCGTATTAAGAATTTCTATGCCAAAATCAATAGACCCTTCGCAAGTAGAAAGTTGGTTACCTATATTTCTTATAGCAAATACACCATTCTGAGGTGTTTTATCAAACGATTCCATTTGGACTCGGGAATCAGAACACTTTAAAATTGTTAGATTTGGGGTCTGGCTATCATGAAATTTAGCAAAAAATTTATCATCATGAACCGATGAAAATTCTTCATTAGTATCAAATAATTCTTTTAAAAATAGCAATAATCTTGGGTTATCTGGTAGATTCATAGACTAACCTCTTGTAAGAAAAATACATGTACCTTTAGCATATAGACCACTTACAGAAAAATAGCAATTAAAAATCCTTAAAACAAGCCTTCTTAGATTGACCGAGGCTTGCTAAACACTGCAAAATAATTAACATCTATATCATCTGAAAGTTGCCACTCTTGTCCTACAATTGAAAAAACCAGCCCCTTTAACTCTTCAATTCTTAAATCAGTCTTTTGAGACATTTTGACTAGTTCAGATGGTTTTATGAATTTGGTATAATTATGGGTTTGAACCGGCACCCAACGAAGTACATATTCTGCTGCAACAATAGCTAGTAAATAAGATTTTGCCGTTCTATTAATCGTTGAAGTAATAAGAAGCCCTCCAGGTTTTAGTAATTTTGCCAAATTCATTGTAAAATCACTCGGGTTAGCAACGTGTTCTAACACTTCAAGACATAATATTATATCATATTTTTTATCACAGTTGATGTGCTGCTCAATTGTTGTGTTAAGATAATTTATGCTTAATTTATGTTCTTTTGCATAAAATTTAGCAGCTCTAACATTATATTCATTGGCATCCAACCCCGTAACTTTAAAACCAAGGTGGTACATAGGAACAGAAATTAATCCCCCGCCCGATCCTACATCAAGTAGCTCAAAGGCACTTATGTCTGATATATTAAAATGCTGCTTTATTTTGGCAGTAATATAATCAACACGAATTGGATTAATTTGATGTAATGTTTTAAACTCACCTTCACTATCCCACCACTCTCTATGAGTTTTATTAAATTTATTCAGCTCTTCCTGATCTATAGAGGATGTTGTGGTCATTATTACGGTCCCATACTTAATAAATGTATATTAATCTAAAAACTTATATATGTAAATTTTTACTCTTCAAAATATACTATCAAGATGTTATAGTCAGGCAATTCAGAAAGTTGATATATTTATGGGAATTATTGTACAGAAATTTGGTGGCACCTCTGTCGCTAATCTTACTAGAATTAGAAATGTTGCAAACCATATTAAAATGCAACTCGACTCAGGAAATCAAGTAATTGCAGTCGTTTCAGCTATGGCAGGAGCAACAAATTATTTAATTACTCAATGCACTGAATTATCAAGACTAGATGAACTAAATTCATTACAAGAATATGATGCTGCAGTTGCAAGCGGTGAGATAGTTACTTCAGCTCTACTGGCTCTACAACTACAATCTATGGGAATTAGAGGCAAATCTCTCCAAGGCTGGCAAGTGCCAATAGAAACAACAAAATCGCATGGTAACGCTAACGTAGTTAACATAAATTCCGATAAACTAAATAAATTACTTAGCCAAGGGATAACACCAATAATTACTGGGTTTCAAGGGGTATCTATTGATGGAGATATAACAACCCTTGGCAAAGGAGGATCAGATACAACTGCTGCCCTCCTTGCTGCTGCTGTAAATGCCCAAAGTTGCGATATATATACCGATGTTGATGGTATTTATACAGCTGATCCACGGGTAGTGCATGGAGCTAGGAAAATTGATGTTATAAATATTGATGAGCTATATGCTTTATGCTCTGCTGGAGCAAAGGTTCTTCATCCAAGAGCAGCTTTAGCTGCAAAGCGTTATGGTTTTAAACTAAGAATTCTATCCTCTTTTAACAACCTTGAGGGAACAACTACCACGACTGGGATAAACAATATGGAAAATCGACAAATCACCGCCATTACCTCCAATAAAAATTTGTTAAAAATAGAAATAGAGCATAAAGTGCAGAACTTTGCTCATATTTTTGAAGATTTTATGAAAGAACAAGTATCGATTGAACAAACCTTTAGTTTTGGGAAAGATACTTCAATTATTATAGCTAATTTAGTTGATAAAAATAAATGCGAAAAATTACTTAATAACTTAAAAAACAATTGGCTACTTACAAAATATTCTATTGAAGCAAACATTTCTTCGGTAACCATTGTTGGGTATGGTATAAAGAATGATAGTGGACTTGTTTGGAAAATTATTGAACTTTTAAACAATAACAATGTTAATATATTATCAACAGACTTTTCTGACATCAAGATGTCCCTAGTAGTCAATGATCATGATAATGAAAAGGTAATTAAATTGCTACATGAATATTGTTTTTAACATCCTCTTCAATTCTATAAAAAAAATTGGTCTAAAGTATTGTATTAATAACCCAATAATTGGTATTGTCGCAGCAATTTCTCTGTGCGCTACAATAGTTTTTATTGACGAAATTATTAATCCTACAGGCCATGTCCATATTTATTTTCAAACAACCTTCTGGCTTTGGATGACCGTTTTATTCTCAACATTTGCGGATAGCTATGCGGAGTCAAAAATTGAGCATTATCAAACTCATGATGATTACTACCAAGCAAGTCTTTTAATAAAAAAACTTACCAATATTAAGGACATAAGCAATTTCTCATTCGTGGCTAAAGAAAAAATTAGAGCCGGCAACTTGATCCTTCTAACGAAAGTTGACACAGTACCATTTGATGGAATTATAGTTAAAGGAGCATGTTATGTTAATAGACCTCTTGCATAACCTCTTTAAAGCTCGAAATTATAAATTCCGGCAATTAAGTTGAATCTTAAACCGAACCGTTTTCTTCTATTTCTGTAACGATCGGCGATAATTTTAAATCTTTTAACCATACCAATTAC
>JAIOYD010000068.1 GCA_021741285.1 Rickettsiaceae bacterium
TGATATTGATTTTAAAATCAAATGTGGTTTTATCACATGGTGTTGTATTAAATTTTGGACTATATTCAACATCAAATATTGAGTAGTCTGTAATTTTTGCTCTTTTCATATAGTAATTTAAGAACATTCCAGGAGCTTCTATAAAATCGGATAATATCTGGATATCTTCACCAAAATTATTCGATTCTACTACATCTTTAACTTTCTCTTCCAAATCTATAATATTACTAAATTCCATTTTATGGTATACACAATTTATGTCATATAAATAAATGAATGAATTATCAATTAAGTGTTTTTTACCAGAGTCAACTTTAAAAATAAACTTGGTGTGTATTATAGATGTGTTTTCAGTATTTAAACCATGTAGTGAAATAATTAATTTTAAGAACTCTCCCTCTTTTGGACTTTCATAAACTGTATCAACGGATGAGACTAGACCTTTTTCCTCATCGAATAATTCCTTATATAGGTTTTCTATTTCTGATATTTTAATATTCATAATTTATTTAAATTGTTTATCATATGATTCTCTTTTCATATCCATCACTCTACCAGTATAACCATTTCTTCTAAGTAGTTTAAAAACTAAGTTTCCTACCGAATATTCTCCACTAGATTCCAGTCCGGATTTTCTTAAATTTTTAATTTTTTTCCAAACTTTATCTAGTTTATCTTTGAAGATGTCATAGTCTTTTTCGGAGTCTTTTCCCAACTCATCAATTCTACTCATCACATTCTCTGCTTTCATTCTTATAAGATTCTCATCTGGATCAAATTCCACTTTTTGTGGTTTTTTAATCCACTCATTATTCAACAATGAGAAAGCACCACCCATTCTTCCAGATTTTATAGAACTCATCATATCTTTTTTATCTTGAATAGCAACTTCTACTTCATATCCAAGAATTTTAATATCATGTTGAGAGTTCCAAAGTTTCTTAGCAAAATCACACAGCTTCTCAGCAACTTCTAGATCATCATCAATGTCACTCTGATCAACAATTATATGTAAATCATAATCAGAATATTTTTCCGACCAGTTATAGTTACAAAGAGATCCACACAATACCACATCAATCACATCTGTTTTTATTTCAGTACCTTGAAAGAAGTCTTCTCCAATTTTCAATAAATCTCTCCTAACTTCATCATCCAACTTAAAGTTATTCCATATTTTATCATTTAATTCATCTTTTAAATAAAAAGATTTAATTGGTTCAAAGTCACTCTGAACAAATTCATAAAATTTATTAAGTTTCATAAAGTATATATTAATTTTAAAAACACAATTATCTTAAAATAAATATAAAATTGCCATCGTAACAATATTCATTATCAATCCAATTACTTTCCAAACAAAGAATATTTGAGTCGGGATTGGGTAACATTATATTATTATATCTTTGCTCATCTATATTAGATAGTATATTACCATTTTTATCGTACCAAACATCCCAATTTCTATTAATCGTAAATACACAAGGATATGAAAAGGAACTCATGAAGTTAATTCCTTCTAATATGGAGTTAAATGACATTAAAACTATTTGTTTCATATTTTATATATTTTTTTAATCCAAACTATATTTTGAAATGATTCCCCAGTATTATAAACTGTTATATGATAAGCTGGATAATTTATATCATTTTCAGCAGTGACAAAAACTTCCAACCTATTACCAGCAGCCACACCAATAGCATATAAATCATATATAACCCCAGTTGATACTATAAATGTATTTTGTGTCGAACCACCAACTATATAAGCTAGTGATCTCATATCACCACTACCAGATGGTGCTATATTCATAACCATTTCTAGTTGATTCGCAGTCTCATCCCAATTGAAAGTCACATTCGAATCTGAGTATATTGGTCGAATGTCCGTTGTATTTGAAATACTAAAATAATAATTTTCTTCTTTTGCAGTACCATAATTCTGCCAATTAGCATTACCATTTGAGTCAGAAGTCATTATATAACCATTTGAGTATCCAGTATTAACTTTCAGTTTGTCGGTTGATACCGTTCCACTAACCAAAAGAGTATTACCATCAAAAGTTAAATTTGATTCAACAGTTGCATTTGGCTTACTACCATCTAGAGTTATAACACCATTATTAGTTGATCCCAGTAATGATAATAAACCAGATGATCCGGAAGTTCCTGTTGTTCCAGAAGAACCATTTACTCCGTTTATTACAATTGTAAGTGCACAAATATCATTTAAAAGTAAATCAGTTTCAATTCCACTAGCGAAATCTAATCCAAATAAGTAATATCCGGAGACTAATGTAACATTTGTGAAAGGGTACACAGTGGCTCTTGCAATACTATTTGAATTATTAGTTATGTAAATGTAGCCATTTGAACCTACTAACTGTGAAAAATATCCTGAGTTATTATTACCTAGTCTGTCAGTTACGTTTATTCTTAAATCAAACCACGTTCCTTCACTTGAATACATTGTAAACTTTCCAGTAATTGGTGTACCACCACTTATATCATATAATTGATATTGTAGACCACCTTTATCTCCTTGTGGTCCACTAGTTCCTGAAGACCCTGAAGACCCTGAAGTTCCGGATGAACCAGTAGCGCCTAATTGTGTGTACATCACTTGTTGAGTAGTTAATATAATGGACGGAACCGCAGGTCTATTCGGGGTTGATTGTGTTCCAGTAGGTACTATTGATATTGCGGTATCAGGTGAACTCCAGTATAATTGTATATAATCATTTGATTCTACTGTGTTTATAAAATTCCAAGATGCTATTGTTGTTGATTGACCAGCTATGTTAAATGATGTATTTGATTGTGTTATATATTGTCCATTTTTTGAGAACCATATATCAACCAATCCAGACGCGGAATTAGATTTATTAAAAACCGTCGAGAATTGAATATTATAAGTCCCTGACCTACTAAACACCATTTTAGAACCATTTGATAGAGAGACACCATTAGCTTCATAAATAGAGTTTATATACATCGGCATTGCTAAACTGGCGGTTAGATTCAATTGTGTTGAAGTATCATAAAAAGAACCATAGTAACCTAAAGACCCACCAGCTCCATTTACACCACTCGAACCGGATGTACCAGTTTGACCACTTGTTCCAGAAGTTCCATTTACCCCCGGAGTACCATCTACCACACCAACAGACGTTATAACATAGGAATAGTCGCTAGTTCCTTCTGTGTGAAATTCAACAGTTCTTGAATTTGAATCTTTGTTATCTAAATATATGTTCACAAGCATTCTGTTGGTTGGATCTATTCCAGTAGTTGGAAGTGTTAAATCAGTTAGTACCTCTACATTAGTTGTTGAGTCATTCCACCCAATATATTGCTTGTTGGTTGATAACGTAGGTCCAATAGGAACACCAACACTATCAGTAAGTCTTATACTCACATAAGACTCTATATCATGCCCAACAGCACCCTTTAAAAAATGTAGATGAAATCTTTGTACACCACCAGGAATGATAGAAAATCCCAATGGCTCTGTCATAAAAGTCTCTACTAAATGTCCTAACTCATTTCCAGTAAGTGTTTCTATTGAATATGTACCACCATTTGGAAGTGGTGTTGTTGAAAGTGATCTATATCCATTTACAGAAGCGGTAGCGGTCATATTGAAATAGTATATCCGACCAGCAGATATACCCTGTGGTCCTTGTACACCAGAACTACCGGAAGTTGCGGATGTACCACTTGATCCAGATGACCCGGAAGTTGCGGATGTACCACTTGATCCAGATGACCCGGAAGTTGCGGATGTACCAGATGAACCAGAAGTTGCGGATGTACCAGATGAACCGGATGTTCCGGTCGATCCAATTAACATTTTTTGCCAATGTGTTGTGTCGATATCCGGTGAGTCCCATGGTGCTGATCCAGTTAGAGTTGATATACATATATAAGCAACCCCATTATATGTGATAAGATCATAATAAAAATACATCATCATGGAATCCCATTCACCCATCCAATTAATTGATAATCCCTGTGGACCAGTTGGACCCTGCGGTCCAGTTGAAGTTTCAGATCCCAAATTCAATAAATTTCCAAATCCATCATAATAAGAATCCGTAGCACCATGTATAACTTGAACCAATCTACCATAGGTAAAGGAAGCTGTCAATCCGGTTAAATTATAACTCATAATTTATATATTAACTACAACACCGCCAAATAAAAATTAATATATAAAATATGCCTATAATTTATTCCGAACTTTTAAATCAAGATATGAACTGGTCAGATTATGAATATTCTGTTGGTAAAAAATATCTTAAATGGGAAGAAATAAATTTAACTTGGGATCAAATAGATTTAACTTGGGATCAAATATTTATTATTATTGAAATAGTTAAAAAACGTGGTGGTGGTGGATCTAGTGGATATCCATATAAAGGTGAATATGAAAAAAATAATCCATGGCGAAAATTAAATCAAGACTTTGGTGAGGAAAATACCGATAAAGTTATAAAACTTTATTGTGATGTCAGAGGAATTAAATATGAGAAAGTTAAAAACAAAAAAAGTGATATAAAAGTAACAGTCAATGAGTTTGATAGATTCATTAACGAAGTTATAAATGTAAAAATTAATATTTAAAAATAAATATATAATGTTATGGAAGAAAAAGACATATTTAGATTTGAGGATTTCCTCGGTGGGGATAAAATAGAAGAACTCAAAAAGATGAAATCAAACCTTTTAAAAGAAGGTCTATTCTCTGATGAAGATACACAATTGAGTGATGATCATATTGATGATGATGTAATTGATCAAAATTTCAACCCATATAAAATTGACAATAGTGAAGTTATTGAAGATGTATATATTGAAAATGATGATGAATCATTAATCGAAAGTTTTAATGATGATTTCTATGTATTATATAAAGATAAATCAGAGGAATTTGTTTGTGATATAGCAATCGAGGGAGTTAGTCAAAAAGACACGGAGGTTAGACTTATCATCGAATCGGAAGATTGGAATTTAATGTTTATTGGAGAAATTAGAAATGGTAAGTGTGTTATACCAGTTAAGAAACTCAACATTCTTAATGAAGGACAAACAGGTAATATTAAACTTGAGGTAAATGCCGATGGTAATTTATTCACACCCTGGGAAGATAGATTTATTGTGAAATCTTCCAAAAAGGTAACTGTTAAATTAAATGAAAATAAAAAATCACCAATAAAAAAAGAAACTGGTGTAAAAGTACAAGTAAATAAAAAGAGACCTTAAAAGGTCTCTTTTTATTTATATTTAAAAATTAAACTGAGGTAAGATCTCTTCATTTAAATTTGGAATTCTAACCAAACTTCGTCTCAAGATCTCATTAATCACCATTTTACCGGTTATAGATTTAGTACACTCAAATTGTCTCTCGGTTCCTTTATGGTCTGGGCACCAATTCCAATCACCAGCGTCTAATCTATATCTATTATAACATCCATTACAGACTGACTCATTAAATATTCTAATTACATTATCACCTTCAAATTCTGATATTGGTTTACTAAACCCTGATATCAATACAGTTGGAATATCTAATGTCCAAGAAACCCAACTCAACCCAGAACCAACTCCTATGAAGAATTCACAAGACAACATTTCTTCCATTAATTTCTCCATCGATCCTTCTGGTAACTTAGTTGCTCCAATTGGATGTCGATTACCCATATAATCATCTCCTTCTCTAGATAATATCATTACCTCATATCCCACTGATTTTAAAAAATCCGTCACCTCTTGCCACCCAGTTGGATTGTTCCAATATTTAGTTTGAGCCGTTGAATGTATGGCAATACCTACTCTATTTTTCTTTTTCACATCTGGTTTATTTACTTTGGCTTTAATATATTCAAATTCCAACCCCAATATATCAGCTGCGGTTTTACCTAATGGCATCTCTTTAAAATCACTTGGATTCATATCACTTTTATAAGTATCGTCATCATTATAATACCAACCAATATTGTACATCGCATATATCCCATCAACAACCTCACCTGGTTCAACAAATTCGATATCTGGATAATTATCTTTAAAAAGATGATTCCAGAAAGTAGAACAGATCACATTACAATTCCATTTTTTTCTAAATTCATCAACATATGGGAACCATGCTAATGTATCACCAATTGATTTTGAATCCAAAACTATAAATACTCTTTTATTTGTTGCGTCATATTTTGACTCATAAATTAATTTATCTTCACAATAAACTTTACATGTCCAATTTTCAAAATATTTCTTATTTGTTTTTGTCCACATATTTGAAGTCAAATTAGATGTATGTTCACAAACACCTTCTGAATTATAAAATTCAACTTTGAAATTATACTGATTATCAGCTTTGACTTCTATAAACGCACCATTAACATAATGATTTATTATCGTAAATTCTGAATATTTATGATTAATTACACTATCTGAGTGACTTAAATTGTCATAGAAATCTAATATATTCTCTTCAAAACTTGCAAATTCCTTTTTATAAATATATTCATTGATATTTTCAGCAACTTCTGGTTCTTTAACACAATGAAAACCAACAACGATATCTTTATCATATGGTATAAAAGACTGAGATAAGTGTCCCTTGTTATATTGGTTCATATCTAGATATTTATAATACTCATTAACTTGATTGTTATAAACAAACTTAACGTCATCTAAATTTAAAACATTAACCAAAAAATAAAAATGTTTAGGCATTACATCATATTTCCACAACAAACAATTCAATATCAACTCATCGTGCATAAACTCTTTTCTTCGTATTTCATTTATTTTATCAGAATGACAAATGTCTTTCCATTTTTTAAATAAATTTAAATGCGTGTTATTAAAAATCATTATGTTTGTAACACCTTGTGGATATTTTTGTTTTGGTAGATCCAAAGCTTCTGTTAATAGTGGACCAGGAACATATTCACCGTGAACAAGTGTATAATCCCAATGAGATTTTTGAAAAATAGGACCATCTTCAATCTCATTAACATACTCAAATATATTTTTAATATTTGGTTTTATTTGAACGTCAGCATCTAGGAAAACAACATTCTTATATCCTCTTTCTAATATATCAATAAATATTATAGGCTTTATGAATTGCATAAATTGACCATCGCTCATATCACCTTCTACTTCTTTTCTAATGTTTATTAAATTTTTATAATCTAATTTCGAATCATAATTTATAGAATAATGATATATTTTTTCATCAGTATATTTATCCAAGCCTATTATTAATTGTTCTATTAATTTTTCAAATTTTTGATTGGAAAAAACAATAAAACATTTTGACATATCATCAAAATCATTTTTATATATCAACTTGTGATTTGAATATATTTTCAAATACTTTTTATTACCAATTGTATAATTATAAAAATTGTGATATGAAAAATTTATTTCTTTAATCTCACCAACTTCAAAATCACAAGGCATGTTTATAAAATCCATATAAAAAATATCATGCATCTGTATAAAACATTTTTCCAATTTTT
>JAIOYD010000069.1 GCA_021741285.1 Rickettsiaceae bacterium
CCGACCTACGGATTAGGAATCCGCTGCTCTATCCTGCTGAGCTACGACCCCATATTTACGTAAAAAGTTATTTTGCTGTGCAAAAAATATTTTTTTTACAGATAAATATGTAAGATTTTTGTCTTCAGTACCCCTTTGGACAAAAACTAAATTTACTAGGTGATTAATAAGTTCAGGATATGTCCAGAAACGCATCACCTACAAGTACATTCGCTAGAAACGAAATCATAAGGATTTACGTGACGATCATTTACCCAAATCTCAAAGTGTAAGTGATCCCCTGTTGTAGATCCTGTGCTTCCTTGTACTCCAATGGCTTTCCCTCTTGCTACTGCTCTTCCCTCTCTAGCTGAAATCTTAGCTAAATGGGCATAAAGTGTTTTTAGTGTTTTGCTATGTTGAATTTCAACAACATTACCATAACCAGCTTTTTTTCCAGCAAAAGTTACTATACCATTGGCAGAAGCATACACGTAAGCACCGTTCCTTGCAACCATATCCAATCCACAATGAAATACTTCTCGTTTTTTTACAGGATGTCGTCTGTTCCCATATTTACTTGTAATGTTAGTGCTACCAATAGGTACCATAATAGGTATAAAAGACACAATTTTGTCAAGAGTATCTAGCTCTTTACGTAAATCAATTTGAGTTATATCAGACCTAGAAAGTCTCCGCACATACTGATATTTGCTGTTTGATAATATTCGATGATTATGATGCAGTTCTAGAAGCAATTTGTTAATTCTTACGATTTTACGCAGAGCTTCTTTTTTTAGGCTAAGCGGAGATTTGTACCGAGCTTTAAACCTAGATATATATTTTGATTTGTAACGACGATCGTTAATGATATTACCAAGGTCTGCGGAATAGATACAGTTTGTTTTATCTAATCTGCCAAGGTCATAGGCCACAATAAGGTCGCCTCTACTTAGCTTATAGTCACGCTTTAACTCACCTCCAATCGATTTATATGCTTCAACTGAATACCCACCAGTACTACAGCCTTGAATTAGCATACAAATTAAGGACAAAAATAGTATATTCTTGAATATAGACATCTGATAAAGAAATGAGGTTTCCGACACTATATACCAGATACATCTTAACTACAAACTTTACATCGCCATAAATTCTAAAAATGGTCCAAGAATCATGAGAGGTAGGAACATTATTGCTCCAACTAATACCACCGTAATTAATAAAAACAAGCTAAGCTCAATGCTAGATTGCGTATGCTTAGCTATTTGGTTGCTAATTCTTTGCTTAGCCGCAAATGAACCACTGATTGCTAGAGAAAAATATATTATTGGGTAGCGTCCTATGAACATTGCAAGTGCAGTCATATAGTCAAAATAGCTTGTGGATGCATTGAGCCCCGTGAAGCTAGATCCATTATTGGCAAAGCATGAAGCAAAGTTATAGGTAATGTCGGTAACTGCTTGGGATCCATGATGGGTGATTAGATTCTCAGAAGGTGAAATAAGTAAGGTAATAGCTGTAAAAAGCAGCACACCAACTGGCATAACCAAAAATACTATAATAACATAATTGATTTCGTTTAAAGCAATTTTCTTGCCAAAGAAATTTGCCGCTTCCCCTGTAATTAAACCTCGCAAGAATACAGCTACCATAAGATAAGATAACATTGCAAAAAAGCCTGATCCCACTCCCTCGATAATAAATTTACTGATGATTAAATTGGAAAAAAGAACTAACGTGCTTAAAGGGGAATAATTTTCCAAGCATGCATTAGGAGACCCATCGGAGCTCATGGTAATAGAAAGCGCCCACATTAAGGAGGGAAATTTATCGTAGATCAGCTCTTTTCCTATATAATTAAAATTATCTACCAACGTGTTTTCTCCAAAAATATAAGGTAATCCATAGTTAGTTTCTCCAAGATTAATAACAAATAATGAAGCAATCATAACGATAACAACGATAGAATAAAGTGCCAAACTTAACCTCAGAGAACCAAGCAAAAATCCATAAGTAAAAATCATTGCAACAGGCAATGTTATAACTAAAATTAAACAAAACATTACGGCTTCTCTTGAAGGGGCCTCAAAAGGGTGGGCTGAGGAGGAAGCAAATAATGATCCTCCATTGGCCACTAGATTTTTTATGGCGACTTGCCCAGCAACTGGTCCCAGGTACATTTGTTCAGTTACCCCATCAAGATTAGTGAAAGGCACTGTCCCTATGAAGTCATGAGG
Source organism: Rickettsiaceae bacterium (assembly GCA_021741285.1). Taxonomy (GTDB): domain Bacteria; phylum Pseudomonadota; class Alphaproteobacteria; order Rickettsiales; family Rickettsiaceae; genus Megaera_A. The sequence continues at coordinate 2,220 of JAIOYD010000069.1, forward strand.
CACACCAAAATTTATCAGTGTAATTGCTACGAACAGTGAAAAAGGTAGCAGGATGAATAATAAAGCTCTTAGGAAATCGTCATAAAAATTACCAATGAATGGATTTTGGCTGTTTATTATTCCTCTGATGAAAGCGATGAATACCGCAATACCAGTGGCGCCAGAAAGAAAATTTTGTGCAGTTAGAGCAAAAATATGAGATAACATGCTGAGCTCTTTTTCTGGATTGTGACTTTGCCAAAAAGTACCAGTTACAAAAGAGATAGATGCATTTAGGGCAGAGGAGAAACTTATTTTCTTTTCAGCTGGTGGAAAGAATGGAAATGAGTCCTGGTAGTATATAATTAAAAAAGTTGAAATCATGCATATTATGTTGAAATACATAAGGCTTAAGAAATAATCCTGCCAGTTTTGGCTGGCCCACCGACCTTTTTTATTTTTTAATAATTCATGTTCTGCATATTCATATCTAAAAACGATAGCCATATATTTACCAAACAAGGGCGCGATAATAGTTATTATAGAAAAAAAAATTAAAGCTTGAATGGTCATTTTTTTTAAAGCTCAGAAGGTATATGGTGAATTGAATTTATCATAGGAGCATTCTCTTGTGGTAGCCATAGAGGCTTTTTTAAGCCGCAGCTAGATAACATAAATAATGCTACCAATACAAAAACTGGTTGTTTCATTTTATTTTTAACTATAGAAATATTGAAGTAATATAATAATTATGCAGGAAACTTGCTTTGAGTAAAAGATATTTATGGCTTCTAGGATTGGTTTTGATTATTTCTCTTGCATATATTGCCAGGGCAGAGAAACTTATAGTTACAAAGCATGATGATTTTCTTGATACAGATGTTAATTTTTTTGATGCCAACGGTAATAAAGTTTATCTAGATCAGTATGAAGGAAATACTATATTGCTTGTTTTTTGGGCTACTTGGTGTGGTAGTTGTGTGGGAGAGCTTCCATCTCTTGATAATTTACAAAAAGATTTTCGTAAATTACCATTCAAAATTATTGCTGTTTCAGAAGATTATCAAGGAATTGAGGTAGTAAAAAAATATTTTTCTGAGAATGAAATTAGGCATTTAGAAATTTTTCATGATTATCAAAATAATTTATTTAGGTCCTTGGGTATAGTTGGGCTGCCTACAGCTTATTTAATAAACGCAGAAGGAAAGGTAAAATACATTTTCAATGGTATTGTAAAATGGCATGATAATGAGGTTAGGCAGATGATAATGGCGCAAATAGATGGGAATCATGGCTTGCCTAAAAATACATTTAAAAGCGCTTCGCTGAATAAGCAAGTTGTAAAAGCTAAAAAAACAGTAGTAGAAGTGACTGCGGAGGAAGTAAAAAATGATAATCAAGAGGTAAAAGATGAAGAAATCTCAAGTAAAAAGCAGGAATAACAATACAATGAATGGTACAAGAGATGATGTATCAGCTAGGCGTTTTAGTAAAATTGATCAGCTTCTTTCTATATTAACGTTTGGTTTAGGAGGAGCGAAGCCTGTAGTTGCTATACTTAGATTAGAGGGAGTAGTAGGAAAAGTTAGCCCAATGAAGAGTGGCCTTACTTTGTGTTCGCTAAATAAACTCATTGAAAAAATGTTTAAGATTGAGCGCTTAAAAGCTGTGTGCCTTGCCATAAATTCGCCCGGTGGATCGCCAGTGCAATCAGAATTAATAGCAAACAGAATAATAGAGCTCGCTAAAGAAAAAGATATCCCTGTATATAGTTTTATAGAGGATGTCGCTGCTTCTGGTGGATACTGGCTAGCATGCGCGGGTGATAAAATTTTCGCAAGTAGAAGCTCGATTGTAGGAAGTATTGGGGTGATAGCAGCTGGTTTTGGTTTCCATGAAGCTATAGAAAAATTAGGAATTCAAAGAAGGGTTTATACTCAAGGAAATAATAAATCTGTTCTTGATCCTTTCCAGCCTGAAAAAGAGTCGGACGTTAAAATTATCAAAAAAATTCAGAAAGACATACATAATCATTTTATTGATACTGTAAAAGAAAGAAGAGGAGGAAAAATTACTCAAAGTGATGAGGTGATTTTTAATGGGGAATTTTGGTCCGGGCAAATAGCCGCTGATTTTGGGTTGGTCGATGGTATAGACGATTTATATTCATTTATTCAAGAAAAATTTGGTGATGAAGTAAAAATCGAGTATATAGAGCAAAAGCAATCTTGGTTTAAAAAGCGTTTTGGCGTGAGTGCTGTATCAAAAGAATTTGCCGACAATTTAGTAGGCGGACTAGTTGAATCAGCGGAGAAAAAGCTTATGCAAAGCAAATTTGATATTATCTAGTCTACTTTATGCACCGCGAACAGTTTAAAGAAAAGTACAATTACCAAGCGGCTACTCAAGTAATGAAGCAATATTTGGATATCAAGTTTGCTAACATTGATTGTTTAGTTTTATTCAGAATGGGAGATTTTTATGAGCTGTTCTATGAAGATGCTATAACTGCTAGTAGAATCCTTGGTATAGCTCTGACAAAGCGAGGTAAAACGGAAGAGCATGAAATTGCCATGTGTGGTGTACCACACCATGCGTTATTCAATTATCTCAATAAATTACTTGAAGATGGTTTTAAAGTTGCTATTTGTGACCAAATGGAAACCCCAGAAGAAGCAAAAAAGCGTGGTGGGTATAAGGCGGTTGTTAATAGAGCTATTACAAGAATTATTACTCCAGGGACAATTATAGAGGAATCCTTACTGGAGTCAGGCACCCCGAATTATTTAGTTAGCATTGCTGTTGAGAGCAAAGCTGCATCAATTGCTTCGGTTGATTTATCAACTTCAGAAATATCGGTTATTACAATTCCATTTGCTGAAATAATAAATGAAATTTCCAGGCTTTCACCCAAGGAAATTTTATTAGCGGAGAAATATCGAACAAGTGAGTTAGCCTCAGCAATAGGATTGCATCTTAATAAAAGAATTTCTTTTCAAGTTGACAGTTTTTACGCTGTTGCCAAGTGCGAAAAAATTATTTTGGAATTTTATAAAATTGGTGATTTATCAGCAATAGGTAATCTAAGTAGCTCAGGAGTTTCAGCTGTTGGTAGTATATTAGAGTATGTATCTCTCACTCAGAAATCTAACGTGCCAAGGTTGCCTAAGCCCAAAATTTTGAATTATCATAAATTTATGAGCATCGATGCTTCTACGCGGCGGAACCTAGAGATTACTAACGGCCAAAATGGGGGGGTAAAAAATAGTCTATTTTCTTGTATTGATGATACTGTAACAAAGTCAGGAAGCCGATTGCTTTATCAATATATTTTAGCGCCTCTTGTAGACATTGAGTTGATCAACAAGCGATTAGATATTACTAAGTTTTTTTATGATAATCTCTCTTTAACGGAGTCTGTTCGCAAATCGCTTGGTAAAACTGGAGATCTTGAACGCTGTATCACCCGTATTAATATGCAAAGAAGTACCCCAAAGGATCTGCTTAGTATTAAATATACAATCGAAATAGCCGAAAAAATTATGGCAGATTTTATTGTTTTAAAAGGAATAAATCTTGATAAGAATATAGAAAACATTATAAACCCCCTTCTTGGTTTGCACTCCCTATATGAAATTCTTGATGAATCTATTCGAGAAGACGCCTCAAACTCTATTTCTGATGGAAAAATTATTAAACTCGATTACCATACTAGAGTCGCGCAGTTACATGATTTGTTAGAGAATGGGCGTAGTAAAATAGAGCAAATTAGGGATAAATATCGCAAAGAAACTGGCATAGACTCCCTCAAAATTTTAAATAATAATGTAATTGGTTTATTTATTGAGATCACATCAAGGCATGCAAATAAAATTACGAATGATAAATTTATACACAAACAAACTACTATAAATTCGATTCGATATACTACCGAAGAGTTGCAAGAGCTTGAAAGTGACATGGTCAATGCAAAGCTTCTTGTGGTTAATTTAGAGCAAGAAATATACAATAAGATATGTTCTCAAGTTATTGATAATGATCAATTATTACTAAGTTTAGCCTACGCCTTAAGTCAGCTTGATGTGTATTGCAGTTATGCGATTAGCGCTAAAGAATATGATTATTGCAGACCCAACCTAACTGAGGATATGGTTTTTAATATAGATAGGGGTAGGCACCCGGTGGTGGAGAGAACGCTGGTAAAGTCTAATGGGTGTTTTATTCAAAACGATTGTCAACTATCTATGGATGAGAGAATATGGTTGATTACCGGGCCAAATATGGCTGGTAAAAGTACATTCTTAAGGCAAAATGCACTTATCTCGATACTTGCGCAAATTGGGTCTTTTGTTCCGGCGGCTAGTGCTCAAATTGGTATAGTAGATAAGATTTTTAGTCGAATTGGAGCGGGCGATGATTTAGGCAAAGGACAATCCACGTTTATGTTGGAAATGTTAGAAACGTCAGCAATTCTAGCTCAAGCTACTCATAAATCGCTCATCATATTAGATGAGGTAGGGCGGGGTACGTCTACTTATGATGGCGTAGCGATTGCCTGGTCAGTACTTGAACATATACACGACAAAATAAGAGCGCGCTGTTTATTTGCTACTCATTATCATGAGCTTGTGGCTATGGAAGAAGTGCTACCGAGCTTAGCTAATTATACGGTTGACATTAAAGATGATGGTGAGCATATTTTATTTTTGCACAAGATCAAGAAAGGCTCTGCTGATAGATCTTATGGTATTCATGTTGCGCAGCTTGCAGGTTTACCAAAGCCAGTTATTGCCAAAGCAAAAGAATTACTGAATAAATTAGAAAAAGATTCTATAAAATCTGGCAAAAAAGTGCTTAAAGATGAATCGCATAATATGGATTTATTCATGATAAACACCGCTTCAGAAGAGAATAAAAAACTATATGATGAGATGAACAAAATAGATCCAGATAAACTTTCGCCTAGGGAAGCACTGGATATAATATATTTTCTTAAATCAATTCATTAATTCCATTCCCTATTTTTAAATATACCAAAAATTTTGCTGCAACTCATTATTAAATTCATGTCTTGATATTGACTAGTGCGGTGTAATCTAGTACAAAGGCTCATGTAAAAATTATTTATAAATAGACCTCTTGCATAACCGCAGGGATTGATTAAACTGGTTGCTTTTAAAGCAAGGATATTAGATGAGGTTTGAACAAATAAAGTGTGAAGCCCAAGAAGAGTTTCGCAGATTGACGGGAATCAAGTGCACAACGTTTGATATAATGGTAACTATA
>JAIOYD010000070.1 GCA_021741285.1 Rickettsiaceae bacterium
ATAACCAGCAAATGCACAAACTAACATAAATAAAGTTGATTTTGGTAAATGAAAATTGGTAATAAGTACGTCTGCTATCTGAAATTTATAACCAGGCGTTATAAATATGCTAGTTTCTTTTGATCGAGCAAAGACAATATTATTTTCTGAGCAAGACTCTAATGTACGCATTGCGGTCGTCCCAACAACAATCACTCTTCTGCCATCCTTTTTGGCATTGTTAATTTTATCAGCTGTTTCTTGTGATACCTCGCACCATTCTGAGTGCATTTTATGATCTGCAATATTTTCTGTCTTAACTGGTAAAAAAGTTCCGGCACCAACATGAAGCGTGACAAAAGCTATTTCAATGTTTTTAGCGACTATTTTCTCTATCAGATCATGACTAAAATGCAAACCCGCTGTGGCTGCTGCAACCGACCCCTTTGGCTGGCTATAAACATTTTGGTACCGCTGCACGTCTTCTTCCTTTGATTTAACTCTTTTTATATATTGAGGCAAAGGAACTTGGCCATACTGATCAAGAAAATCAAATAAATCCAATCCATTGAGACAGAATTCTACCTCAATTTCACCAAATTCAAGCTTCTTCTTTATTTTTAATTTATGCGTACCAAAATTAAACTCGTCTCCTTCGTCCAGTCTTCTGGAAGGACGGGCAAAACCCAGCCATCTGTTATCTCCTATAGGCCTGTTCAAATTAATATTAATCTCTTTATCATTTTTGTGGATGACTAATTTAGCATTAATGACTCTACTATTATTAAAAACCAGCAAATCTCCAGCCACAAGGTATTCCGGCAAATTATAAAACCCTACTATCTCCGGGTTAGCAGCTGCTATAAGTAAATTAGAGTGCTCCCGAATACTGGTTGGTTCCTGAGCAATCAATGTTTCGGGTAGATCAAAATCAAAATCGGAAAGTTGCATAGTTATTTTTTACCAAAAGAAAAACCGGCCGCTCAAATTAAAAACGACGAGTTATAAATTAATTCGCAATATATAGTAAATTCGGTTAACTACAGCTTAATCGAATTTATTAGTTCTTTCACGCTGTTTACTGATTTTTTGAAGTCAGCCTTTTCGGAATCGTTAAGCTTAATTTCAACAATTTTTTCAACACCATTCTTACCAATTACAACTGGTACACCAACATAGATGTCTTTCTCACCATACTCACCATTTAGGTACGCAGCACACGGCATAATTTTTCGTTTATCCAACAGATAGCTCTTTGCCATCTCAATCGCGGAAACCGCAGGAGCATAGAATGCAGAACCAGTTTCTAAAAGCGCTACAATCTCTCCACCCCCGTTACGCGTACGCTCCACAATAGCATCAATTTTGCTTTGAGTACTCCAGCCCATTTTAATCATATCAGGTACCGGAATACCGCTAATTGTTGAATAACGAATCAATGGCACCATTGTGTCCCCATGACCGCCTAGTACAAAACTATTCACGTTTTCAACAGAAATTTTAAACTCTTCAGCTAAAAAACAATTAAACCGAGCCGAATCAAGAACTCCCGCCATACCAACAACCTTTTGAGGAGGTAACCCACTCTCTTTTTGCATTACATATACCATTGCATCTAGAGGATTAGTGATTACAATTACAAAGGCTTTAGGCGCATATTGTTTAATACCTTGTGCTACCGTCTTGATAACCCCAGTATTTATGGCAACCAAATCATCGCGACTCATTCCAGGTTTTCTTGCAATACCAGCTGTAACAATCACAACATCTGCCCCAGTAATGTCTTTGTAGTCATCCGTACCTATAATTGAGCAGTCTGAATTATCAATGGTTGCAGATTGAGCAATATCAAGAGCTTTACCTTTAGCCTTGCCTCCCGATAGATCAAATAATACAACATCCCCAAGATTTTCTTGCGAAGCAATATGAGCTAATGTCCCCCCAATATTACCACCACCAACTAATGCAATTTTTGGCCGTTTTATCATAATATCTTCCTCAAAAAATTTTGTTTTTTTATGAATTCATTGTGTTAAAAAAATCAGTGTTAGTTTTTGTCTCTTTAAATTTTCCAAGCAAGAATTCCATGGCATCGACTGTACCCATTGGGTTAATAATACGTCTCAGCACCCACATTTTCGACAATATCGAACGATCAACCAGCAATTCCTCTTTTCTAGTTCCTGATTTCGTAATATCAATGGCAGGATACACTCTTTTATCTGCAATTTTACGATCAAGTACGATTTCAGAGTTACCAGTTCCTTTAAACTCTTCAAAAATAACTTCATCCATTCTTGAACCAGTTTCAATTAATGCAGTGGCAACAATTGTCAGCGAACCTCCATTCTCAATATTACGAGCCGCTCCAAAAAATCTTTTCGGCCTTTGAAGAGCATTCGCATCCACGCCGCCGGTAAGTACTTTTCCTGACGATGGTACAACAGTATTGTAAGCTCTGGCAAGTCTAGTTATCGAGTCTAATAGTATCACAACATCTCTCTTATGTTCAACTAGACGTTTTGCCTTTTCTATTACCATTTCAGCGAGTTGAACGTGCCTTGCTGCTGGTTCATCGAAGGTAGAACTAACTACTTCTCCCTTTACAGAACGTTGCATATCTGTTACCTCTTCTGGTCTCTCGTCAATTAGCAGAACTATGAGATACACTTCAGGATTATTCGTCGTAATCGCATGAGCAATATTTTGCAATAAAACCGTCTTACCTGTTCTTGGTGGGGCAACGATTAAAGCCCTTTGTCCCTTGCCCATTGGGGCGACCATTTCAATTGTTCTTGTGCTATAATCTTTATTTTCATTCTCCACTTCCAGCATTAGTTTTTGATCTGGATAGAGAGGGGTTAAATTGTCAAAATGTACTCTATGATACGCCTTCTCGTTATCCTCAAAATTAACTTTATTAACTTTCAAAAGAGCAAAATAACGTTCACCAGATTTAGGTGCCCGGATCTGTCCTTCAACAGTATCTCCCTTCTTTAAACCAAAACGACGAATTTGACTAGGTGAGACATAAATATCATCAGGACCAGCTAAATAGTTTGCATCTGGTGATCTTAGAAAGCCAAAACCATCTGGCAAAATCTCAAGTACCCCTTCGCCAGAAATCTGCCCTCCCTGTTCAACAATTTTCTTTAAAACGGAAAAAACTAATTCTTGCTTTAGCAACGAACTTACATTCTCAATTCCGAGCGATTCAGCTTCAGCCTGAAGCTCTTCTGGCGCCTTTTTCTTAAGTTGCTTTAAAGTAACTTTAATACCATTATTTTCCTTAGTTTCGTTGGCTAATTCATCCTGATATAGCTCATCATTGTCAATGATCTCAGATTGCTTTGTTTTTTGAGAAGGTCTATCAGATTTCTTTTGGATTTCTTTTCTTTGTTTAGTCATTAAATTATACTTTAAAAATTAAAATTAGGATTATTATTGAAGAATGTTCGAGCAAACGTACAAAACAAGCTGGAGTTGACAAGATGAAGCTGACTATAAACATTTTAGGGGAATAGGCAAAACGTCGAAACCGCTATGCCCAAGCTTGATGCACAGAGTATCAGTGATCATCCATCTTGTCAAGTCATAAGTACTTGTCCTGTAGGTAATCAATGAATATACCCGGTTGCACTGAGTCATAACCCGTAGACGCTTTGAGTAAATCAGCCGAAGATTTGCTACTTCCATATTGTCTTAAATTATCATTCAAATATTTATTCAGGCTCTGGAAATTTCCTTTGTCCAACTCAGAGCCTATTTCCGAGTATTCATCTTTTGCTGAACGCATAAGCATACTAGCTATTATAGCCCCATTAGTATAAGAAGGAAAATATCCAAGCCAACCAGATGGCCAGTGGATATCTTGCATACATCCCTCACTATTTGCGTTGGGAATAATTCCTAAATATTGCTGCATTTTACTATTCCACAGCCCTGGCAGATCTTGTGCTTTCAAATTATCTTCTAGAATAGCTTTTTCAATTTCGAATCTTAAGATAATGTGCATCGGATACGTGACTTCATCAGCATCAACTCTGATAAAGCTAGGTTTTACTTTAGTTACTAATTTATATAAATTTTCCTCGGAATATTCTGGTCCAGAAAATGTAAAATGATCTCTTAGTAATTTGGCCAAAAATTGAGTGAATTCCCTAGAAGTTCCAGCCTGCATCTCCATAATCAAAGACTGGCTTTCGTGGAATGCCATACCAAGAGGCCCTCCAACCGGTTGATTACGGTACTGGGCGGGCAAATTTTGCTGATAAAGCCCATGCCCTGTCTCATGAATGACTCCAAACAAACTTGAGATAAAGTTATTTTCATCGTATCTTGTTGTCAATCTAACATCATCGTTTGAGCCAATACAAAACGGGTGGACTGACTTGTCAAGTCGGCCCCGATCCATGTTAAACTCCATTACCTCCATTATTTTTAAACCAATAAGCTTCTGAGTCTCCTCATTTATCGGTTTTGAAAGCGGAATTATTTTTTCTCCCTTTTGCTTTTGGATTATTTTTTCAGTTAACTCTGGCAATTGCGCTTTTAAAACATTAAAAACATTACCAATTTCTAAGCTAGTCCTCCCGGGATCAAAGGAGTCAATTAACACGTCCATAGAGGATTTTTTTAGTTTTTGGGACTGAAGATCCGCAATTTTCCGAACAACATTGAATACTCTATCAAGGTGAGGGATCAGAGATTTAAAATCATTGTTCGCTCTTGCTTGACGCCAAGCAAACTCACTTGCGCTTGATGCTATGCTGAATTCGTGCTGGATATCTGAGCTAATGGCTGTTTCTCTATCGTAAGATTTTTTAGTAAGTGTTAGATTCGATTTTTGCCATTCATCTAAATAATCAACTTCGCCTTGAGAAGCCTCAATCAATTGACCAACTTTTTCGGAAGTACTCATCTCATGTACAACAGTGGAAAATGTTGCGATTTCTTCATTTCTGCTAGCTACTGATTCTTTTGGCAATCCAGTAGCTGCATCCCAATGAGCAAGCATACCGATATTGCGGATATGAGTGATTCTTGATAGTTCTTGCTCTAGTCGCTGATAATTTTCTATTTTTGATGGCATAATTTTTATGTAATTTTATAGATCAAAATATTTCACAAGATCTGCAGATGATAGCCCATTGCGCGCTGAACCATACATATCTCTGACAAGCTCACCATGATACATCATAATTGTCCGATCACCATATTCAAGAGCTTGAGTCATACTATGAGTAATCATTAAAGCTGTCAACTTGTGCTTTTTTACTATTTTATCAGTTAATTGCATAATGTTTTTGGCAATTTTGGGGTCAAGTGCAGCAGTGTGTTCATCTAGTAATAGTATTTTTGAACCAAGTAGCGTGGCCATAATCAAGCTAAGTGCTTGCCTTTGACCACCAGAAAGAGATGACACTTTATCCTTCAGCCTATCTTCAAGGCCTATGTCAATGCTAGATAACGCTTCTTTAAAATGATCTCGCAAAGATTTATTTAAACAACTAGATAAACCGCGCTTAACACCACGTTTATGAGCTATTGCCATATTTTCTTCAATTGTTAGGTCTGCAAACGTTCCTATCATCGGATCTTGAAATACACGAGATACCATAGCAGAACGATTTTCCACTGACATGCTTGTTACGTCTAGTTTATCAATAAAAACTTTACCACTGGTGGGCGTTATGTTTCCTGAGAGCACATTCATAAGTGTTGACTTGCCAGCTCCATTACCGCCTATAATAGTAACGAATTGTCCATCCATTACTTTAAGATTAATGGACTTCAGAACATGGTTTTCTATTTTTGTTCCTTTATTAAACACCACATCTATCGCCTGCAGTTCTATCATATTACTCTCACACTTCTTTTCTTTTTTAACTTACTTGCAATCATAGTGAGTGCAACAAGCAAAGCTGTAATCAGGTTTAAATCAGAAGCTTCCAATCCAATATCATGTGCATTAAGAGCAAAAGCTATTACAATACGATATAATATTGACCCTATAGCACACGTAGCTAAGCCTACCCAAATCCTCTCTGGATGCAATAATGCATCTCCAATAATTACAGACGCCAATCCAACAATAATTGTTCCCATACCCATAGAAATATCAGCAAAACCTTGAGACTGAGCAAAAAGCGATCCAGCAAGCGCCACTATCGCATTACTAATACTAAGTGCCACAATTTTCATCAAACCAACTTTTATACCATACGCAGTGCTGACTTTTGGGTTAATACCAATTGCTCTGACAGCCAACCCAAACTCAGAAGCAAAAAACCTTGCAAGAATAATAACCATCCCGATTGTTACAACCAATATTGTTATTATTATTGACCAATTTTTAAATACGGTAGCAGAATCGATAATAGCAATATTTGGCCGCCCCATAATCCTAAGATTAATTGAATATAAAGCCGTCATAGTCACTATTCCTGCCAAAAGACCAAGTATTTCCCACCTAACATTTAAATAGCCAGTTATCATGCCCGCTAAACTTCCTGCAAAAATAGCAGCAATCGTTGCAAGATATGGATCATATCCAGCAAAAATCATTGCTGAACTCACCGCTGCTCCAAGTGTAAAACTGCCATCAACAGTTAAATCAGGAAAGTCTATTACCTTAAAAGTTATATAAACACCAATTGCCACTAGCGAATAAATAAGACCTATTTCAATTGCTCCCAATAGCTGAAGTTGATTCATCACTTCTCTCCCAATTTTATATTTTCTGGTATCACAATACCAAGTTCTTTAAGTACTGCATCATTGACTTTTAACTCCTTGATATTCCTATTTTGTATATTTTTTTCAAGTTTTTTACCCTCGATTAGATCGGCAATCATATTGCCCAGCTGCTCCCCACTTCTGAAATAATTGGTGCCAAAGGCCAACATTACCCCTTGTTCTACTAGAGTTGGGTCATTCGCAATAATAGGGATCTTATTAGCGCGGCTCATACTTACCATACTTGCAAGCGCCGATACCACAGTGTTATCTTGCGGGATATAAATCAGATCTACTTCGCCAATAAGTTTATTAAATGCGTTCTTAATATCATTGGAATTGGTGATCGCTATTTTTTTGAGAGTAATTTTTCTATCTAGGAGCATTTTCTCAAGTCTTTCAACAGTTCTAACCGAATTTATCTCACCATAATTAAATAGACCTCTTGCATAACCTCTTTAAAGCTCGAAATTATAAATTCCGGCAATTAAGTTGAATCTTAAACCGAACCGTTTTCTTCTATTTCTGTAACGATCGGCGATAATTTTAAATCTTTTAACCATACCAATTAC
>JAIOYD010000071.1 GCA_021741285.1 Rickettsiaceae bacterium
AATTGGTATGGTTAAAAGATTTAAAATTATCGCCGATCGTTACAGAAATAGAAGAAAACGGTTCGGTTTAAGATTCAACTTAATTGCCGGAATTTATAATTTCGAGCTTTAAAGAGGTTATGCAAGAGGTCTATTATTATTATTTCAGGAAAAGAAGGATTAGACTTTTGAAAATTCTCAATTGATTTACTAATTTGATCATGTAAATAGTGGGTGTTAATTACGACTCGTTTGAATGGATAAGCTCTACACAAGGCAAGTGCATGGTGCAACATAGGCCGGCCTAAAATAGGAATTAACGTTTTGGGGCTATTTTTAGTTAAGTGTCGCATTCTATTACCAAACCCAGCTGCAAATAACATTATAGTATCAATCATTCCTAACCTATTTTAAATTCTTTAGCCATTCTCTTATCTGATCTAAATCTGGATGAGACAAGTCATATTCCAAATATTTTTGTACTCTCGGAATATATTTTAGGTAACTATCATCATGATCTCTTACTAATTTTCTAGCAAATACTCCAAGAATCCTACAATTTCTTTGCGCTCCTAGTATATGATAATTACGCCGTACTCCTTCCCTATCAAGTTTCCTTTTCTTAACAAAATAGTCTATAAGCTTGAGTGCCTCTTGCCTTGGAACATCAAAGCGCGCGTCTTCTAGCACGGATACTAAGTCATATACTGGAGAACCATAAAGAGCATCCTGAAAGTCAAGCAGACCTATCTTTCTAAAGGAATTACGTTCCTCAAGATACATCATATTCTCTAAATGATAATCTCTTAAGACCACACAATTTGGCATTGTATCTTGCTTTGCCAACGTAGTTTGCCAAAGCTTGATAAATTCATCAAATTCAGGTGTTCTTAGCTTTCTTTTGTATACATAGGGAATATACCAATCAACAAAAAGCTCCACTTCTTTGCAAAGTAGCTCATTATTAAAATCCTTAAGGCCGGGTAAGCGCTCCTGATCCTGAAGAGAGCATAACAAATCAACTATTAAGTAATAAACCTCTCTTCTCTCTTTAACATTCCCTACCGTCTTTTCCAGGCGATTTTTTATACTAATAGTCCCAAAATCTTCTATAATCAAGAAGCCTTGGACAGTATCTTGTTCTATGATCCGAGGAGCTGAAAAGTCATTTGCCAAGAGAAATTGGGCCACCCTAATAAAAGACTGAATATTTGCATAACTTGGCGGGCAATCCATCACTACATAGCTTTTAGAGTCAGCCCACACTCTGTAGTAGGTGCGCATACCAGCATCGCCAGGCATAGGCTCCGTGGTATATTGTGTTGGAGAAAAATAACTACTAATAAATAGCTTCAGTTTCTCTTCTCTATCCGAAATATATGAAGCCATACTAACAATATCTGTCTATACAGCTAAACGTTTCTTAGGCAGTTTAGCTGAAACTTTAGCCACTTTTCTTGGCTTAATAATTGCAGCAACGTTATTTTCTACTGTCTCTTTGCTAAAAATAATTATTTTATTTTGCAGCTCAGAAAAATTGTACATATCCTCCAACAATAATTCTTCAATTATTGATCGAAGTCCTCTTGCCCCAGTATTTCTTTTTAACGCCTTAGTGGCAACCGCTTCCAGAGCGTCTGGAGTAAACTCAAGATCTGCATTGTTCAAAGAAAAAAGCTTCTTATATTGCTTTACAATGGCATTTTTAGGTTCAGTAAGAATCTTAATCAACGCCTCTTTATCCAGCTCTTTCAAAGTAGCCACAACTGGTAAGCGCCCAATAAATTCAGGTATCATACCAAATTTTATTATATCTTCAATTTGCAACTCTTTTAGCACATCGCTTTGGCGCATATCTTCTTTCGACTTAACATTAGCAGCGAATCCAATTGAACTCTTGTCGCTTCGTGCTGCGATAATACCTTCAATTCCCATGAATGCACCACCGCATATAAATAGTATATTTGAAGTATCGATTTGAATAAAATCTTGTTGTGGATGTTTTCTTCCACCCTGGGGTGGAACATAGGCAACTGTACCTTCCATAATTTTTAGCAAGGCTTGCTGCACTCCTTCCCCTGAAACATCACGTGTAATTGAAACGTTCTCAGACTTTTTGGCTATTTTATCAATTTCATCAATATAAATTATACCCTTTTGCGCCTTCTCTACATTAAAGTCTGCTGCTTGTAACAATCTTAGTAAAATATTCTCAACATCTTCACCTACATATCCAGCTTCAGTCAAAGTGGTTGCATCTGCCATAGTAAAAGGAACATCAAGAATCTTAGCCAATGTTTGAGCAAGCAAAGTCTTACCAGAACCAGTAGAGCCAATAAGCATAATATTTGACTTGTTAAGCTCTACTTCATCCTTAGAATTTATCAAGCTTTCAAGACGCTTGTAATGATTATAAACAGCTACTGAAAGAACTTTCTTTGCTTTATCTTGTCCAATTACATGCTCATCAAGAATTTTATATATTTCTTTTGGAGTTGGTACTGAAGAAATGATACTCTCAATGGTTTCATTTACTTCTTCTTGAATGATATCCTGACAAATTTCAATACACTCATCGCAAATAAAAACTGTAGGGCCAGCAATCAGCTTTTTTACCTCAAATTGATTTTTACCACAAAACGAACAATGTAGTGACTTCTTCTTAAATTCTTCCGCCATAGCATCCTAAAATTTTTACTTATATTTATCTTTTTATCACCTCTTTTTAAAAAAGTAAATTATTACTTCTTTACATTCTGAGGAAGGACCAAATCCCTACTAGTAATAATTTTGTCCACAATACCAAATGCCAAAGCTTCAGCAGCTGACATAAAACAATCACGTTCCATCGCAGTTGCTATTTTTTCTACCGTTTGACCGGTATGCTTAGCATAAGTTTGATGAAGCAGCTTTTTCACTTTCATCGTCTCACGCGCATGAATTTCAATGTCTGTGGCTTGCCCTCTATAGCCACCACTTGGTTGATGAATCATTACCCGGCTGCTTGGTAAAACGTATCGCATTCCTTTCTCGCCAGCAAGCAAAATAGTTGCACCCATTGAACAAGCCTGACCTATACAAAGGGTAGCAATTTTTGGCTTTATATATTGCATGGTATCATAAATAGCAAAGCCTGAACTAACAACACCACCAGGAGAATTAATATACATATATATCTCTTTCTCTGGATTTTCAGCCTCAAGAAATAATAACTGAGCAACGATAGAATTTGCCATTTGGTCTTCAAACTCTCCACAAACAAAAATTATCCGCTCTTTAAGAAGACGCGAGTAAATATCATAAGATCTTTCACCTCTTGCCGTCTGCTCTACAACTATTGGCACATAATTCATAACTCACTTTCTCCAATAATATTATTAATTAATACAAATTACTTAGGCTCAGCACCCTGCTCTACTATATACAACTTTCCTGATTCTTCTAGCTCTTTCAAGCTCTTATAGCCACCAATAAATTCTCCATTTACGTAAACATACGGAACAGTATTTTGACCAGTTTGATCAGCCATTTTTTGATGTAAATCCCTATTGTTTCCTAGTTCAATCACCTCATAAGAAATAGTATTTTTATCCAAAAGTTCTTTAGCAAGGATACAGTATTTACACGTATCTTTAGTATAAAGCAAAATTTTTAAATCACTTCTTGGTCTTTTAGCTTCTCTATTAATAGCACTTATCTCATATTTTGATTAAAGCTTTACTCAAGCCAGCAACACAAGTGATACTGCTAAAACGATAAATATTTTACTATTTTTCATAATTTCTAAGACTAAAACCAATTTTACAGAAGGCTAATTCTAGAAGAACTCATACCACAAATCTACATAAAATAAGTAATTACTAAAATATATATAAGCATTTCTATCTTATAGTCTGGTATACTTATCATCAGTAGGTTTGATTTTAGAGTAACTCAAGAGGTCAAGATGCTTTCGAGCGAATTAGAGTTAACTCTAAGAAGAGCACTATCAATTGCTACAAAATATCGGCATGAGTATGCTACTTATGAACATCTATTACTTTCAATTACCCAAGATTCAGATGCGAAGCGTATTTTTACTGAATATAGAATTGACTTAAACTCATTGAGAGTACAACTACAAACCTATCTTGAACACGACCTACAGAATCTAGTAGATAACGAAGCTAAGGAAGCAAAGCCAACGGCAGGATTCCAGAGAATTATTCAACGCGCTGCTCTTCATAGCCAAGCTAATGGGCAAAAGATTATTTCTGGTATTCACGTACTAGCTGAATTTTTTTTTGAACATGAAACTTATGCTCTTTTATGTCTAAAAGAGCATAATTTAAATAGACAAGATGTTCTAAATATTCTTAAAACAGAGGATAAATTATATACTAAGCAGCTGTCAGAACCATCTACTAATCAAACTTCTTTTATTGAAGAAATTTCTCAAAAACACCTGAAAGAAGAGCTTCAAAAAAATACCTCACATGAAAATGATTTGGAAAAATATTGTACTAACCTCAACAAAAGAGCTGATCTTGATGCCATTGACTGCCTAGTTGGGAGAAAGAACGAAATTGAGAGAACTATTGAAATACTCTGTAGAAGAAAAAAGAATAACGCTATTCTGGTTGGAGAACCTGGTGTTGGCAAAACCGCCATAGCAGAAGGACTAGCTATTAGGATTATTAACAACGATGTACCAGAAATTTTAAAGGACGCCGTTATTTATTCTCTAGATATAGGCAGTCTGGTTGCAGGAACAAAGTTTAGAGGAGACTTTGAAGAACGAATAAAAAATTTACTTGAGGAGTTAAAGAAAAACCACAATGCTATTTTATTTATTGATGAAATCCACACTATCATCGGAGCTGGATCGACTACAACAGGAGCAATGGACGCTAGTAACCTTCTTAAACCTGCCCTTGCACGCGGAGAACTTAGATGCATAGGGTCAACAACATTTAAAGAATATCATAATAATTTTGAGAAGGATATGGCTTTGGTGAGACGCTTTCAAAAAGTTGTTATTAGTGAACCTGATGAAGATACAACATTAGAAATATTAAAAGGACTAAAAGGAAATTATGAAAAACACCACAATGTTACTTATGACTTTTCTGCCCTAAAAGCAGCGATTACTTTATCGCAAAGATTTATTAACGATAGACATTTGCCAGACAAAGCAATCGATCTAATAGACCAAGCCGGAGCCCGAAGCAAAATTGTCAACAAGTCTAAACTTAGGCCTATTATCACTCAAAAAGAAATAGAACAACTCCTGGCCAGCATTCTGAATGTACCTAGCATAAGAGTCAAATCAGACGACATAATGCTATTAAAACAATTAAGCCGCAATTTAAAAACTCATATTTTTGGTCAAGCTGAGGCAATAGAGAGCTTGTGTTCTAGTATAAAACTCTCTCGAGCAGGCCTACGTAAAGGGGCACGGCCGACTGGTTGTTATATATTCGCAGGTCAAACTGGTGTGGGCAAAACTGAACTCGCAAAACAACTTGCGATTTTTAGCGGTATGAAATTACTCAAATTTGATATGTCAGAATTTTCTGAACCAAGTTCAGTATCTAAGCTCCTTGGGAGCTCTCCTGGTTATGTTGGCTTTGACCAAGGAGGTATGCTAACAAATGAAGTAGATAAATTCCCTTATTCAGTAGTTTTATTTGACGAAATAGAAAAAGCTCACCCTAAAATTTTTAATTTGCTTTTACAAATAATGGATGAAAGGAGGCTTACCGACAGTACTGGCAAGCACGTAAATTTTTCACATACGATGATTATTTTAACAACTAATCTAGTGGCAGAAGAAGAAAAGTCAGCTATTGGCTTTGCTCAAAAAGATTCAACTAATGACAAAGTAGGTTTGAATATGGAGGCATTTAATGAGCGTTTTAGCCCCGAGTTTCAAGGCAGGTTAGATAAAATAATCCTCTTTAATCCTATCAGCAATATAATTGACAAGATAATTTCAAAAAATCTAAAAGAACTAGCTTCACAATTAGCTGATAAGAAAGTAAGGCTCGTAGTCAATACCGGGGTGAAGAAATATTTTGCTCAAAACTGCTTTAATAAAAAAGGAAATGCACGTGAACTCGATCGAATAATTGATACCCATATTAAGCAAGCCATAGCCGACGAGATGTTATTTGGCAAGCTTAGAAATGGGGGCGTAGTAATCATTGACTATCCTAAGAAAAGCAAGAAATTGACATTCAAATTTTCTGGCTTAGAAAAACTGGATAAAATACAACTTGAGACTAGTTGATCTTTTTTAAAATTATCCTTGACAATACGCTCATGTAACTGCTATTTTTAGCTGCAAAATATCAAATTAACGAAGACAATACTGTGAAAACCTATTCAGCAAAACCATCAGACATCGAAAAAAAATGGTGGGTTATTGATGCTAAAGATCTTGTACTTGGGCGCTTAGCCAGTCAAACTGCCGTATTGCTACGCGGGAAACACAAACCTACTTTTACTCCCCACATGGATTGTGGTGATTATGTGATAATTGTTAATGCAAAATACGTATATCTTTCAGGGAAAAAATCTGATCCAAAAAACGGTAAATTCTATTATCGTCATACGGGCTTTCCAGGTGGTATAAAAGAAACTACGGCTGGAAAAATTCTTGGTGGAAAATACCCCGAACGAGTGGTAAAGATGGCTATCAAACGGATGATCAGTAGAAACAAAATGGGTGATGTACAATTAAGCAACCTCCATGTATACGCTGAGGCTAACCATCCACATGCAGCTCAAAAGCCAGAAGCTTTTGACCTCGTTAGTAAAAATTCTAAAAATACGAAGTAATTGTAATGGAAGTACCAACACTAGAAATTAAAAAGAGTTCTGTCGTAACCAAAGTTGCCGCACCTCAAGTTGCTCAATGTAAGTCCAAAAAAGCTACAGCTGACGGCGGTGGTTATGGGACAGGCAGAAGAAAAAACGCAGTGGCAAGAGTTTGGGTTAGACCTGGGAAAGGTAGAATTATAGTAAATAATAAAGATTTTTCTGTATATTTCCCACGCGAAACATATAGAACATCAATTATGCAACCTTTTGTAGACACAAATACCACCGGACAATTTGATGTTATGTGCACTACTAAAGGTGGCGGAACTACAGGCCAAGCGGGCGCAATAATTCATGGTATAGCCAGAGCGCTTGATTGTATCTCTGACGATTTTCATCCAATCTTACGCAAAGGCGGTTTCTTGACAAGAGACGCAAGGGTTGTTGAACGTAAGAAATATGGTAAACGTAAGGCACGTAAGAGCACTCAG
>JAIOYD010000072.1 GCA_021741285.1 Rickettsiaceae bacterium
GTTGTGCGCTTGATTCCCGTCAATCTGCGAAACTCTTCTTGGGCTTCACACTTTATTTGTTCAAACCTCATCTAATATCCTTGCTTTAAAAGCAACCAGTTTAATCAATCCCTGCGGTTATGCAAGAGGTCTAATATATTAGAGTTCATTCATAAAACTGAATACTTGGTAGTAACACATATAGATAGGCTTGCATGCTCATTAAAAGACTTGCAAATTATAGCAGATTGCTTAAAAGCACAAGGAGCTAATATCTCTATGCCATAGAGCAACCAGTTGACACACCTACCCCAACTGGTAAGGCTTTCTTTGATATGCTAGGAGTATTTGCCGAGTTTGAAACTAACTTGCGCCGTCAATGCCAAGCCGATGGGATTGCTGCTACAAAAAATAAAGGTATTTATAAAAGACAACCGCATTTTATTAGTCAAGATAATAAGACAAATATATCAGAAAACAAACTCCCTAATAGGATTGCAAAAGATCTTGAAATATCTAGAGGTACAGTTTATAAGGTAAAACAATTAATAAGTAGAACACCTAATCTCGAATGATGGCGGAACTGCTAGATGATTATAATCAACTCTTAAAAGGGAAAATGAGAAAATTAAACTACTATCTATCATGGGTCTTTATTTTTCAATTGATAGGTTTCGGTCTAGGTCAAATAAGCAAAGCTAATTTGGAATGGTATGATTCTATCGCTAAATCTTCTTTTACCCCGCCAAATCTAGCCTTTCCTATAGTCTGGAGTTTATTATATATTTTACTAGCTTTATTGGGGCTTTCCTCTGGTCTAACAGAAAAGTACCAGTTTTATCTCACCTCTTAATATTTTATTTTAGCCAATTACTATTTAATTGGCTATGGACTCCAGTCTTTTTTGGCTTGCACTTAACATATTGGTCTCTCTTAATTATTATAATAATATTTTTTATAACTATGTATATAATCCTTAAATCATGGTGCAATCACCGACTAATAGCATATATTTTAATTCCTTATATAGTATGGATTAGCTTTGCTGGTTACCTAAATTTGATAATATGTAAAGCCTATATCTAGTTATTTAGAAATGATTTTACATATATTATTTAATGAAACATATAAATCAAGTAAAAAATTGAAGAATATATAATGGAATTATTTAGCCTTTTTACAGAAAATTTATTATCCCCCCCTATATTATTTTTTTTCCTAGGTATTATATCAGGGATTTTAAAATCAGGTTTAGAAGTTCCCCAACAAATTAGTAAGTACCTTGCTATATACCTTATAATGGCAATAGGCTTTAAGGGTGGAGTAGCTATTGCTAACACCGCTAATATTAACGGAACAGTTATTTCAACTATTCTTGCCGATATGGGAGCTGGATTTGTTCAGCCATTTATTGGATACTATCTATTGAAATTAACAACTAAGCTAGATGACTTAACGGCAGCAGCTGTAGCTGCCCACTATGGCTCTATAAGTATGGTAACATTTATAGCAGCTGTAAATTTTTTAGGAATAAACTCTATCGTTTATTCAGGATATATTGTTGCTGTACTTTCACTAATGGAAGCCCCAGCAATATTAAGTGGATTATTAATTGCATATAAATCTAAGCCGGAAATAACAAAAGATAGTCCTAAATCAATTTTTTATCTCATGAAAGAAATAGTTACTAGCGGGTCAATATTATTATTAATGGGATCATTCTTTATAGGATGGATATCAGGTTCTAAAGGTATGCAAGTAATGGAAGGATTTTTAGTAACCCCATTTCAAGGCATTTTAACATTCTTCTTATTAGATATGGGTATACTTATTTCAAAGCATTTATCTGATTTAAAAGAATTTAATCTGCGTTTGATTATATTTTGTATGTATATGCCTTTAATAGGTTCGATAATTGGCATAGTTTTGAGTTTAATGATAGGATTAGATGTAGGTACTGGTTTTTTACTTACTGTTTTAATTTCTAGCTCATCTTATATTGTTGTAACTGCGGCAATGCGTGCTGCTTTACCACAAGCTAAAGCAGCTATTTATATACCAATGTCTCTTGCAATTACTTTTCCATTTAATATTACAATGGGAATACCATTATATTTTGTTATGGCTCAGAAATTTTTAAGTTGAAATCCCTTAGGTAGTTATTTGCAGGAAAAAACGGATTTTCTTGCAGGTTGTATTTAGCCTTTTATTTGTAACGCATACAGAGGACGAGTTGACAGAAAAATGTGCTACCGTCAGGATACGAAGATAAAAAAATAACACTTCCTGTCATCGCAACATTTATAATCGAAGTAAGGAAGCAAATGATGAGGCACTGAGTGTAATAGGAAGAGAGATTTTGCAACTATGCCAGTGGGGGCTTTCGATTACTAAAGTATTTGATGTCTTTGGTGTATTAAGTGAATAATAAAGTGGCATATGATTATACCATATTTCTTATAAATATGTCTTGCTTTATATTTTAATCAGTTAATTAGCAGTACTTAAATTAAGACGGGGGTTATTTATGAATATCCTAATTACTGGTGGTACAGGATTTATTGGTTCGACTATAACTAAATTTTTCTTACAGCAAAATAATTATATCACTATTTTATCACGTGGTAGATCAAAAGTATTGAAGCCTGTTAGAGTTATAGAATCTATTAATCAAATTAATGCCAACGAAAAAATAAATATCATAATAAACCTTGCAGGTAGTCCCATTAACAAAAAATGGAATAAAACTTATAAGGAAATATTGATAAGCAGTAGAGTAGAAGTAACAAAAAGCCTAATTACATTAATAAAAGCACTTAAAGAAAAACCAGATTTATTAATCAGCGCTTCTGCTATAGGTTATTATGGAACTCAAAATAATAAATACCTTGATGAAACTTCATCATATATTGATGATTTTACTCATGAATTATGTAATTTATGGGAATTAGAAGCGCAAAAAGCTCAAGAATTAGGTGTAAGAACTTGCATTACTAGGCTTGGAGTGGTTTTAGGGAAGAATGGTGGAGCACTAGAAAAAATATTACCATTATTTAAGTTAGGACTTGGTGGTAATATTGGCTCTGGGAAACAATTTTTTTCTTGGATTCATCTAGACGATGTGATTGGTATATTTAATTTTTTGATTTCAAATAAAGAACAAAAAGGAATATATAATTTAACCTCACCAAGTCCAACTACTAATTCCCAATTTACCAAAGCACTTAGTAGAACACTAAAAAGGCCTGATTTTTTTACTGTACCATCTTTTCTAATTAAAATGGTTTTTGGTGAAATGGGTGATAAATTATTACTAAACGGATCAGCAGTGTATCCAAAAAAATTGTTAGACAATGGTTATGAATTTAAATTTAAAACCATAGAGTCAGTATTAAAAAATATAACTGATAAATAAATATGAAAATTGCTATTATCGGAGCTAGCGGAACAATTGGTCAAGCATTTGTAAAACATTTTCTGCAAAATAAACAAGTAGAAGAGTTATACCTATTTTCAAGATCAATTATTGATTTTGAAGACTCTAGAATAATACATAGCTTTATTAATATTGAAGACGAAGAGTCAATAAAGAAATCAGCAGCTATAGTTTCAAAAGAGACAACTCTTGATGCTATAATAGTTACTACCGGAATTTTACATACTCAAAATATTTTACCGGAAAAATCACTAAAAGATTTAAGTCAGGATAAGTTTTTCAAATTATACGCCGTTAATACTATTGGGCCAGCATTAATAGCTAAATATTTTATATCAAAATTAAATTATAATAGTAAGTCAATTTTTGCAGTTTTATCAGCAAGAGTTGGTAGTATTTCTGATAATTATCTTGGTGGGTGGTATTCTTATAGGTGCTCAAAAGCAGCATTAAATATGCTAATTAAAAATATTAGCATTGAGGTTAGACGTAAAAATTCGTATCCAATTATAGTTGGTTTGCATCCTGGTACTGTAAATAGTAAATTATCTTCACAATTTACTTCTAATGTTAGTAAGGATAAAGTTTTTTCAGCAGATTACGTAGTAGCAAAAATGATTTGGGTGCTTCTCAATTTAACAAAAGAAGATACAGGTAAATTATTTGCTTGGGATGGGAAAGAAATAGGATTTTAAACTTATGCAAAAAGTAATACACTGGTTTCGTCAAGATTTACGCCTAAATGACAATCCTGCATTATTTGATGCAGCTAGCTGTGGCAAAATTTTACCGGTTTATATTTTAGATGATGTAAATTCAGGTGAATATTTTATGGGCTCTGCAAGTCGTTGGTGGTTATATCACTCTCTTGTTTCTCTTAATGCCTCGCTACAAGGAAATCTAAGAGTATACAGGGGAAACCCAGCGAATATCTTATTAGAAATTGCAAAAAATGCTTCTATAAGTAGTATATATTGGAATAGATGTTATGAACCTTGGCAAATCAAACGTGATAAAGATATAAAAAAATTACTTGAAGAACATAATATCCTAGTCAAGAGTTATAATGGCTCTCTCTTATGGGAACCTTGGGAAGTTCTAAAACAAGATGGTAATCCTTATAAGGTCTTTACTCCTTATTATAGAAAAGGTTGTCTAGGAGGAAAACCACCGCGAGATCCTATTCCAAATCCAACAACACTATTCTTAGATAACGGTAATAATTTAACTGATATAAATGATTTAAAATTACTTCCTAAAATATCTTGGCATGATAAATTAACAAAATCTTGGAATATAGGAGAAGAATCTGCTCATCAAAGACTTGATTCTTTTCTTAATGAAGGCCTAAATGGTTATAAAGAAGGTCGTAACTTTCCTTATAAATTAAATGTTTCGAGGTTATCCCCTTATCTGCATTTTGGCGAGATATCACCTAATTATGTATGGTATAAACTCCAATTAAGTAATGGTTTAGGATATAGTAATGATACTGATCATTTTTGTAGTGAATTAGGGTGGAGAGAGTTTTCTTATTACTTATTATATTATTTTCCTAATCTCCCTAAACAAAATTTAAACAGTAAATTTGACGCTTTTCCTTGGTCTCAAGACTTGAATTTATTAAAATGCTGGCAGAGAGGTCAGACAGGTATTCCTATTGTTGATGCTGGCATGAGAGAACTTTGGCAAACTGGTTATATCCATAATCGTGTTAGAATGATAGTTGGTTCTTTTTTGGTTAAAAACTTACTATTGCATTGGAATCACGGAGAAAGGTGGTTTTGGGATTGCTTAGTTGATGCTGATCTTGCTAATAATAGTGCAAGTTGGCAGTGGATAGCACGATGTGGAGCCGATGCAGCTCCGTATTTTCGTATTTTTAATCCAGTAACACAGGGACAAAAATTCGATTCTATTGGCGAATATACAAGGAAATTTGTTCCGGAGCTAAAAAAAATACCAGACGAATATCTTTTTAATCCTTGGGAAGCAGCAGAAAACATATTACATAATGCTGGTATCAGACTAGGTAAAGACTATCCTTATCCGATTGTTGATCTAAAACAATCGCGTAACAGTGCTCTCGAAGCCTTTGCCTCACTAAAATCGAGAGAATATGATTAATTTACGTTTGGTACTTGCGGATCAGCTTACTCACTCCATTACATCTTTATCCGGAATTGATAGGAAAAATGATGTAGTTATTATGTCTGAATTAATTAGAGAATTCACCTATGTAAAACATCATAAGAAGAAGATTGCGTTTATCTTATCAGCAATGCGACATTTTGCTAAGGAATTAAGAGATACAAAAATTAAAGTAGATTATACTAGTTTAGATACCCCCTATAATACTGGATCTCTTAAAAGCCAGATACAAAGAGCTATTCAAAAGTATAAACCTACAAAAATTATAGTTACTTCTCCTTCTGAATACCGAATACTAAAAGATATTAAGCAATGGCAAAATAATTTTGACCTACCTATTGAAATCAGACCCGATAATCGCTTCTTGTATACACCACAAGAGTTTAAAGAGTGGGCTAATAACCGAAAACAATTGAGAATGGAATATTTTTACCATGAGGTACGCAAAAAATATAATATTTTTATGAATGGCAACCAACCTGAAGGTGGGCAGTGGAACTATGACATTGAAAATCGTAAGTCACCTATATATGATCTTAATATTCCAAAAACCTATCAATCTCGGCCTAATGATATAACGTGCGAAGTAATAGATCTTGTAGACAAATACTTTCCTAACCATTTCGGTGATCTTGATCCATTTTACTTTGCAGTAACAAGAGAGCATGCTAAAGAAGCTCTTGACCAATTTATTAAGGAACGCCTTATCAGCTTTGGAGATTATCAAGACGCTATGATACAAGGTGAGCCATGGATGTTCCACTCTCATCTTAGTTTTTATTTAAATTGTGGTTTATTAACCCCACTAGAATGTGTTACAGCTGCTGAATATGCTTACCATCAGAATCAAGCGCCAATAAATGCAGTAGAAGGATTTATTAGACAAATTATTGGTTGGCGTGAATATATACGTGGCATTTATTGGCTTAAAATGCCAGGATATAAAGAAGAAAATTTTTTCAATGCCACTCAAAATTTACCAGATTTTTATTGGCATGGTAACTCAAAAATGAATTGCCTCAATCAATGTATTCAAGAAACCAAAAAAAATGCATATGCCCACCATATTCAAAGGTTGATGGTTTTGGGTAACTTTGCCCTTCTTGCAGGTATTGATCCAAAACAAGTCAATGAATGGTTCCTTATTGTCTATGCTGATGCTTATGAATGGGTAGAACTTCCTAATGTTTCGGGTATGATATTATTTGCAGATGGTGGTTATTTAGCCAGTAAACCTTATGCTGCCGGTGGAAACTATATAAATAAAATGTCAAACTATTGTAAAAATTGTCATTACAAGGTTACTAAAAAGAATGGTAAAGACGCATGCCCTTTTAACTATTTATATTGGGATTTTTTAGCTCGCAATAGAATAAAACTTGAGTTGAATCCTAGAATAGCAATGATGTATAAAAATTATGACAAGATGAATGAAGCTAAGAAAAGTGAAATTGCTTTAGATAGTAAATTATTTCTAGATGAGCTCTAAGCTCCACCTCTTTAAATTAGATGTACTAGTCAAGATTTGATCTTACAGACACCATAATTTACCCCATCTGATTGTCGGTTGAATTTTGACTGTCAGATAAGTATTCAAGGTACAGGATTTCATTATTTTTCTCAAGAGCCAATTTTTTGCTATCTAT
>JAIOYD010000073.1 GCA_021741285.1 Rickettsiaceae bacterium
GAAGCAAAGGATTTTGGTATAATGATTTTTGCCTTTATCCAAGTACTTTTTGTTAGTTTCATAATTTTTACCTCCAATCCATTTGATTCATTCTCCTTTATACCAGAAGAAGGGCTTGGACTTAACCCAATGCTGCAAGATATAGCGTTGTCAATTCATCCACCAATTCTCTATCTTGGTAATGTCTGCTATGCTGCACTATTTACCAGCGGGTTGATATTGCTATATAGACCAGAAGAACGAACGGCGATTTTGGAATTAAGTAAAAGATTTTCAAGTTGTGCGCTAATGTTGTTAACTATTGGGATTGGGCTTGGTTCTTGGTGGGCATATAGAGAGCTTGGTTGGGGGGGGTATTGGTTTTTTGATCCTGTAGAAAATATCTCGGTCTTACCTTGGCTTTCTGGTATAGCGCTGCATCATTTCTTAATTATTTTCGAGCAAAGAGGGAAATTTCTTAAATGGATAATTATACTGTCAATTTTGAGTTTTCTGTTGATCCTATATGGTACATTTATAGTTAGGAGTGGTATAATTTCTTCAGTCCATTCTTTTGCATTCTCACCTGCAAGAGGATTATTTATTTTTTTAATATGCATTACTATGACTACGCTTAGTTCGTTTTGGTTTTTTTTAAAACAAAAAAATTTAAAACTCTCATATCCCCCAGAGAAAAATAAGGAGTCGCTAATATTGCTTGGTAATATATTTTGGCTCGTAGCACTTGGTGTTTTGGTAGTTGCCCTAATTTATCCCATTTACTGTGGACTTATACTTGCAATGGATGTAGTAATAGATCCTGGATATTTTTATGCAATTTTTATCCCAATTTTTATACCCCTCATATTCCTGGCTGCCATAACCCCGCATGTTGATAAAAAATTGCTTATAAAAAGACTGCGAGTTTTAAGTTTAAGTGTCTTGGGTATAATCTTTATTTATCTAAAAATAGAATTAGGGATGGTATCTATAGCGATAGGATTTGTATCAATTTTTTTGATGCTCCACATGATAGAGTATGTTATTTTTGAATCGAATTTCTTCAGTAGACATCTCCCGCTTAAGAAATATGCTTTGTTTTTAGGTCATTTTGGTTTTGGAGCTGTAGCTCTAGCAGTAACGCTTAATTGTGCCTTATCACGTGAAGTTGAGTTTACTGGTAAAGTAGGTGATGAGCGCAAGGAACAAAATCTAAGTATAAAACTTGAGGATATAAAATTTTCTGAAGGGGTAAATTATTTTAGGCAAATTGCGGTATTTCGTATTGAAGATAAAAATAACAATATCGTTATATTGAAACCCGAAAATAGATTATACAAAGTTGAAAAGACTCTTTCGCAGGAGGTGGATATTTTTTCTTTTATATTTCATGATGTATATGCTGTTTTGAGCCAAGTAGATAAAAACACTATACATGCCAAAATATATTATCAGCCAATGATAAGCTTTGTCTGGTTGTCTATATTAATTATTGCATTAGGATTCGGCCTTTCCTGGTGGAGCCAGGGGGAATCGAACCCCCGACCTTTTGCATGCCATGCAAACGCTCTACCAACTGAGCTATGACCCCATAATATGACTATCAGCAGTATAATAAAATATAGTTTTTTTGCAAGGTGATTTGTGCTATTTCTTGTGAGAGAAAATTACTGGAATTAAATGATGAAAGAAAACAACCATAACAATCTTAATAAGACTTTTGCAAGGCGCGTAGCTAGAAAGCTTACTGACATCAATCAACGAGCGCTTTCCGAAGTTTTGCCTGGATGTCTATTTAGTCAAGAACGCTTACTTACAAGTAAATTTGATAAAAAATATCTGGAAATTGGGTTTGGCATGGGCGAGCATTTTATTCATCAAGTTACACATAATCCATCATCTTTATATATTGGTGCAGAAGTGTTTATTAATGGGGTAGCAAACGTGCTTAAACAGCTAAATCATGAGAGGGATAAAAGTGTTTTGATTTGGCCAGATGACATAGATTTAATCATCCCTCAAATACCATCTGCTTCACTGGATGGGATATATATACTATTTCCCGATCCCTGGCATAAAAGACGTTATTTGAAAAAACGGTTGTTGAATAGTGAGAGATTGGATAGTTTTAAAGATAAGCTAAAGAAAGAAGGCTTTATCTCATTTGCATCTGACATTGAAGATTATTTTTTGTATGTAAAACAGCTATTTATAGAAAGTGGTACCTTTACCCTTGAAGATAAAGATTTCTCTCTTCCACACCTTAGTTATATTGAGACTAAATATCATAAGAAGGCGATTAGAGGAGGTCGAATACCACAATTCATTACTGCTATGATCAAAAAAAAGGATAGTTGATTTCATAAAATATTGTTTGTATTATCGCATAAAGAAATCAAATTTATAATTTATGGAGTTTAATATGAATCCTTTTATTGGAAAATCTGCACCCGACTTTGAAGCAAAGGTTGTCATGCCAGATAATAGTATCGTTGCTGAATTTAATCTTAAAAAATATTTAAAAGGGCATAAGGGGATTGTATTTTTCTATCCACTTGATTTCACGTTTGTTTGTCCTTCTGAAATAATTGCTTTTAATAATAGATTGGGCGAGTTCTCAATTAGAAATACAAAAATAGTTGCAATTAGCGTAGATTCTCATTTTTCGCATCATGCGTGGAAAGCGATGCCGGTGAATAAAGGTGGTATTGGTAATATTCAGTTTCCTTTAGTGTCTGATTTAAAGAAAGAGATTTCTACTGCTTATAATGTTTTGAATGAGGATGGGATTTCGTATAGAGCTACTTTTTTAATTGATGAGCAGTTTAATATTCGACATTATCTAATTAATGATTTACCGCTTGGAAGAAACGTTGATGAAACGATTAGAATGATTGATGCCTTAGATCATCATACTACCCACGGAGAAGTCTGCCCAGCCGGCTGGAAGAAAGGGGATCAGGGAATGAGTCCAACTCATCAAGGTGTTTCTGATTACTTAACATCAAATGCTGAAAGGCTATAGCTATAAATGCTAAATAACCTTTTTGTACGTGATAACACTCCTAATTACTCTGAGGAGACAATCGATATTTTGCGCCTAATAAGAAGCGAAAATGTAGGGCCCAAAACTTTTTTTCATTTAATAAAGCTTTTTGGTTCTGCAAGTAAAGCCCTTGAGAATATTGGGGAATTTTCTGTTAAAGGTGGTAGGTCAAAACCAATTACTATATATTCACTCTCTGCCGCAAAGAAAGAGATAGATGATTTAAAGAAAATTGGTGCATATTTAATAACATATAAGGACTTTAATTACTCGGAATTGCTTCTTCAAATTCATGATTTTCCTCCTATATTATCTTATAAAGGAAATATAACTCTGCTTAATTCCAAGAAAACTATCGCGATTGTTGGTGCAAGAAATAGTTCGATTAATTCTCGTTCTTTTGCCTCTAAAATTGCTAAGGAACTAGTAGAGCAAGGATGTGTTACGGTGTCAGGTCTTGCAAGAGCGGTAGATACTGCTGTACATGAGGCAAGTGGAGACAACACAATTGCTGTAATTGCTGGGGGAATTGATCATATCTATCCTCCAGAGAACAAGGAGTTATTTGAGCGAATTTCGAATAGAGCTTTGTTATTAGCGGAGTTGCCTATTGGTTCCAAACCTCTTTCTCAGCACTTTCCTCAGAGAAACAGGATTATATCGGGATTGGCTCTTGCTACTGTGATAGTTGAAGCCAGCCTCAAGTCAGGCTCATTAATTACTGCAAATTATGCTCTTGAACAGAATAGAGAAATTTTTGCTGTTCCTGGTTTTCCATTAGACCCTAGATGCATGGGCACAAATAGATTGATCAAAGATGGTGCATATTTGCTCGAATCGAGCGCAGATATAATTTCTAACATGGCAACATATCAAAAATTAAAAAAATCTCTTGAAGAAACGCAAAACCCTAGCAATAATTTCAACTTTCCAATAGGTGATGATAATTTAGTAATAAAAGAGAGTGATAGACAAGTGGTAGTCAAATTGCTTTCTTCATCGCCTGTAACATTTGAGTTGCTTAGTCATGAGACAAAATTGTCTTTACCAGTAATTTATACCATATGTCTTGAACTGGAGCTTGCGGGAAGGGTTGCAAGGCACGTTGGTAATAAAATTTCATTAATATACTGACTTTTAAAAGTATAATTGTTGGACTAGGGTAGAAAAATAGTTTAGAAAAATACCTAAATGCTTCGTAAAAAAATCATTTTGTGCAAATAACATATAAACTTAATATATTGAATTTTTTATGAAACTAGTAATTGTTGAGTCACCTGCGAAAGCAAAAACGATAAATAAATATCTAGGTAGCCAATACAAAGTGATTGCTTCATTTGGGCATGTCCGTGATTTGCCATCAAAAAACGGCTCAGTATTGCCAGACGAAGGCTTTGCAATGAAGTACGAAATTTCTGACAAGTCGAGTAAGTATATAAACGAAATTATAAAGTTGGCAAAGCAAGCTGATGAAATATACCTAGCAACGGATCCTGATCGTGAAGGTGAGTCAATTTCATGGCATGTAACTGAAGTTTTAAGAGAAAAAAAAATCATTAAAGATGATACAAAATTTAAGAGAATTGCTTTTAATGAAATTACAAAAAAAGCAGTTTTAGCAGCTGTTTCTAATCCCAGAGCAATTGACTTAGCATTGGTTAATGCTCAGCAAGCAAGGCGAGCACTTGACTATTTGGTCGGATTTACTCTATCTCCCATTTTATGGCGTAAATTACCAGGGTGTAGGTCCGCCGGGCGTGTGCAGTCCGTAGCGCTGCGTATTATTTGCGAGAGAGAAGATGAAATAGAGCGTTTCAAAACCCAAGAATATTGGGATATTGAACTGGATATGCTCAACGAAAAAAATGATAAGTTTACTGCTATGCTCTCTATTGTAGATGGTAAGAAATTAGATAAGTTTTCTATAACAAACGAAGAGTCGGCGGAAAAGCTTAGAAGTAGATTAAAGGGACAAGATTTTAAGGTTTTATCAATCCAAAAAAAGCAGCAAAAAAGAAACCCATCAGCACCATTCATTACCTCATCTTTGCAGCAAGAAGCTTCACGAAAGCTAGGTTTTGGCGCTAAGAAAACCATGCAAATTGCTCAGAAACTATATGAAGGAATTGATATAGGTGGTGAAACTGTAGGTTTGATCACTTATATTAGGACTGATGGGGTAACTTTGTCTACTGAAGCGGTAGATGCTATCAGATCATTGATTCAAGATAAATATGGTAGTAAATATCTGCCACAAGAGCCTAGAGTTTACAAGTCTAAATCAAAAAACGCCCAGGAAGCTCATGAAGCAGTGCGTCCTACGGATATGTCGTTAATGCCAGAATCGTTGTCAAATGAGTTAGATAAAGATCAGCTCAGGCTTTATGAGCTGATCTGGAAGCGTACGATGGCTTGCCAAATGGAATCCGTTTTAGTAGATATGGTTGGAGCTGATTTGATTAGTGCTGACAATAATTTTGTAGCCAGGGCAACAGGGTCAACGATTGCTTTTGATGGATTTTATAAAATTTATCAAGAAGGTATAGATGATGGAAAGGATGAAGAGAATAAAATGTTGCCACCTTTGTCTGAAGGTGAATTCATAGATGTCAAAAAAATCAAGCCCGAGCAGCATTTTACTGAAGCGCCGCCGAGATATTCAGAAGCTAGTCTGGTTAAGAGATTAGAAGAGCTTGGAATTGGTAGGCCTTCTACTTATGCTTCAATCATATCCGTTCTTCAAGACAGGAAATATGTTGAAATAGACAAAAAACGCTTCCACCCTACCAATCTTGGTAGACTGGTTACAGTATTTTTAATCGGCTTTTTTACTAAATATGTTGAATATGATTTTACCGCTGACCTTGAAACTGATTTGGATGAAGTGGCTGAGGGTAAAAGAAATTGGCAAAGCTTATTGAGTGATTTTTGGCTTGGGTTTAATCAAAATGTCGCAAAAGTTGGCGAGCATAAAATTACAGATGTAATTGATTATGTAGAAAAATCTCTAGACTTTCATTTATTTGGAGAGGAAGGCACCAAGAAATATGAAGAGAACAAAAAATGCCCGTCCTGCTCTAATGGAGCTTTAAGCTTAAAACTCGGTAAGTACGGAGCATTTTTAGCGTGCAGTAATTATCCGGATTGTACATACAAAAAAACTGTATCAAAAGCTGAGGAAGGAGGAGAGGAAGGGGCTATTCAGGTTGATAATACTAAAGAGCTAGGGTCAGACCTAAGTGGGCAGATAGTCTATTTGAAAAAGGGGCCTTATGGTTGGTACGTTCAATTAGGTGAGGTAGTCTCTAAGAAGGAGAAGCCTAAGCGCAGCCAGTTGCCTGATGGAACAAAACCAGAGGAATTAACTTTGGAAGTGGCTTTAAAGCTGCTTAATTTGCCGATGTTGCTTGGTAAACACACCGAGTCTGGGGGAGAAATTCATATGGGAATAGGTAAATATGGACCTTATGTGAAATATATGAGCAAGTTTACTTCAATACCAAAAGCCATTGATCCATTTTCTATTAGCTTGTCTGAAGCTGAGGAGATTATCGCTAGTAAGCCTAAGAGCAAAGGAAAGAAGTAAGGAGCTGTTTGTAAATTAATTGTTTAGATGACTGTCTTTTTGTCTGAAGCGTCGATAACTAACTAACTTTTGTAGAAGGAAATAGCTCAATATGGTGGCTACCATCTCGTCCAAAATAAATAGCTTTCTTACCAGTTATAAAGACTTCGTAATGAGAACAACCGGCAGCTATTATACGATGTAGAAAAGTCTGGTAATTAATTTTATTTTGTTGAATATCAGAGATTATTTTCTTTATTTCTTCCTGGTTAAATTTTTGCTTTACTGTGCTAGCCTCAAACTCAAAAGAACCTATATAGGTTTGGTTGTTAAGATAGCGTATTGGCAACCCGGTCTAGTGCTCATCACATACTTATAGTACCATCTTTTTTTATTTAGAAAAGGATGGTATCACTATGAGTAAGAAGAGAAAGCAGATTTCGCATGAGATAAAATCGAGCTATAGTCAAAAGTGGTGTATGACAAAAAGAATTAGGTGACGTATCCTGTTGGAAGTTCTGGAAGAACATAACCAACAAAAGGAGATACGTCATGAATGATAATAAATTGGAATTAGTCAAAACGCCAGA
>JAIOYD010000074.1 GCA_021741285.1 Rickettsiaceae bacterium
TATCACTGCAAAATGGACTATGCCAATTCAAAATTGGGGTGAAGCTATGGCTCATTTTTTGATAAAATTTGAAGATAGAATTCATAACAATATTTAGGGGCTTATGTATGAATTTACACAATTGGATGGAAAGTCCCATATAGCCGAATATATCTGATCATTTTGAGAACAGTCTATAATTTGAATATGAGAAAACTTTTGTAAAAAATCATCATTTAATCTTTTATCAAAACAGATAAATATAATATTATTTACTTTCTCTTGCTGTTTTAATTGTAACAAATGTTTTTCTGTTAATACTGCTATAATTTTTTGATTACTATCATTACTAAGAATTTTACTGGATTTTTCAGTAATATTGATATTAGCTAATTTTAGACAACTAATTATATATTCTAACTTCTCCTTTGCTGCATGATTTACAATACATGATATATTCTTGTTTTTGAGTTTTAATGCTACCTTAGCTATTTGAGATAAAAATAGTTTATTGATTAATAGATCTATATAATGTTGTTTTATCAATACTAACTGGGACGATTTTTCAACGAAATCTTTTATACCTTCTTGGGAATTTGAGGAAATCTTTCTTAATATGGTTTTTATATACCCCTCAACCGTTCTGTGTGATATACCAAGAATATCAGCAATTTTCTTAACCCCTCTCACATTAATAATACAGGCAATAACATCTATCTCTCTTGGAGTAAATATCACATCATTAATTTGATTTATTTGCTGTAAGTTCATCTTTTATCTACATTATTATTTTCAGAATTAATTTCTGATTTTGGTAATAATTGAGCCTCTGGAATGTAATTCAATTCAAGAAAAATATCTTTGTTAACAGGCTTTAGCGTCATTACAAATTCTCCAAGATCATTCATTTCAAGTTCCTTTAACTTTACAAAATATTCTTTGCCATTGATAGTCTCTAATTTCATACTATCATCATTATCACTAGGTGTTACTCTGAGATATTTCTGCTCCTCAGGAATATGTGACAAGTCAAAAGAACGTATATTACGCTGCTGTATTTCTAGATCATCATAATCAAGCCGGTAATTAACGTTATTACCAGCTTCACTACTACCACAACATAAAAAAGAGTTTTGTTGAGAAACTCTATGATCTACTCCCTGCCCTAGCTCATAATTACCACACTCCTCTCCCCCTTTCCCTAGTTGATAATCATTGCTAATTAGCATTTTCTTGTTTAGAGGATGAATATTAAAAATATCCGATGTAGTTAAAATATCAGGCTCACCAAATTCTAGTCCTAATGGTTCATTAGTACAGACCCCGGTATCGAGACAACTCTCTCTACGACATTCATCCTTCATAACATCAATCGGTTTATTTCTATCACCAGACTCCATTCTCTCATCCCCAGCCTTAGCTCCTTCGGTAATCTTCCCAACCAAATCAAACCATCCACCCAACAAACCATTAACATCGGATTCTAATGCCTTAGCCTCGTGAGACAACACTCCCGATTCTTGATATTTCCGTCTGTAAGCATTAAACTCGTACTGCAAAATTTCAGCTTTAGCTAGCTCTAGAGGAACTTGCCATGTTCCCCCTACTATTTTCTTCCAAGCCACCGATAAGGCTGTATCTATCTCTTTTTCCCTAGAGATAGAACCAAGCTTAGTAGGCTTCCAGGTCGCTGTATGATGAATTATCTGTTTTGCCAGTTCATGTTTACTTAAACTAGCTGCATATCCGCTGGCTAACCCTTTTGAAACAAGAGAGTAAGCAAACTTTCTAGCCTTATCGGCTTTATCTTTCGGTAATATTTTAAGTTTTTCTCGAATTAGCTCCGAATGAATATTAAACTCCTTATCCTTACCAGCATCCTCTTTCTTGTTAGCGAGATTTTCATCAGTATTATCATTACTAAATCTCTTTAAAAAATTATTAAAAAGAACCTTGGGCGTAAGCCCTAAGTTATTTTTAAGATCTTTTATTTTTAATATAAGATCTTTATTTAATAGTAGTCCAGATTTGGCGACAGTAGGGTCAGATTTGATTCCACCACTCTTCTCTATTTTATCTTCTAAGGCTTCCAGAGAGGATGAAGTTGATAAAGTTTTAGAAGTATCAGATAAAAAATTACTATTCTCTAATCTACTAGATTCTTCTAATTTACCTTGTGCATTTTCAGTATCGTTCCCGTCTAATTCTTCCATTATAGAATCAATATACGATTCAGCGTATGGGGTATGTAGCAGTGGTGGAATAGTATCGATATTGCCCTGACAATCAACGGCATTATCATTACCACCATCAATTACAGATTTTAAAACGTTAGATTGCTCTAAGTTCAAATTAAATTTTATACCCCCTAGTATCAAACAATCTTCAACCGATCTTGGATCAACACTGTCTCCAATTGCAGCTAACTCAGCTTTTATATCGCTCGATTTGAGATTAGAGCGATCTTTTACTTTTTCTAAATCCAAAAAACAATCATCCGGTAGTGATAGAGTGATCTTCCATAAAGACTGGTCTTGTCTTTCCTGAATTGTATAATCACCATTATCACTACACCTTCTTTTAATGTAAATATTTTGTGTCTTAATAAAACCAAGCTCTTCTAAAGCTCTGATGGATTTAGATAAATGCTTGGTATTACAAGAATACAAGTCGGCAAGTTCTCGGTAAGAAGAGATAAAAGAAAAGCTAGAATCATCATTATAACTATATTTACCAAGGTTAAAATCCTCTTTGCCTTGAAGCATATAGTTTTTATAACATCTAGTATAAAAACTTAGCCACATAATTTTCCCCCGAGGATTTAGATATCCAGTAGCAGTAATGATTTTAAGAAGATTATAATTCAGTTTAATGAATAACTTTGTTCTATCTAAATAAGACCTTTTGCATTCAGTAAATCTATTATAAGATGCATGATCCCCTAATCTATCAGGGTACTTTTCGTTTAAATGATTAAATACAGAAGTAGGTAAAGTCGGAGTAATAAGGTTTCTTTTGTTTCTACCTATTTTATCCCAGTCCTTGTTTATAACAAAATAACCTTTCTTCACCAAACTACTCTGCATTGTAAAGACTAAAGACCTAGAACATCCAAGATACTCAGCCCAGTCTTCGCTCGGTAGAGCGCAAGATCTAGATTCACCTCTGTTTTTACTGATGAGAGAAAGACTGTCGGTCAGCAAATAATAGAGTTTTTCGTGATTAGTAAGGTCAATGGTTGTAAGAATATGTTCTAATACGCAGCCAGTGATTGGAGTATAGGATTTAGTTTTTATATGAGATGAGAATGTAGTAAGATTAGAATTATTATGATCTCTAAAGTTGAAAGATAAGCGATCATCTACAGTGAATAGTTGAGAATTACTCTCAAATAGTGATAAATTTTGCATTTTTTTGCTCCTGTTATTGAGCTAAAAAAACAAAGAATACTTGACTTAATCTAAAAAAGAGGTACACTGTAGACAGTAAGATTCATGCGGCAAAACATATCTTATAGTAAATAAAAATCCTTAATTTTTAGAGGGTGTTAGGTTCTTTGTGTTCTTAGCGCCCTTTTTTTATTCGTTATCTTAATATAAGATTAAGAATCATCTTATATCAAAAATATCATAGCAATATAAATTGTTATAAACTAACAGACTACCAATGATGTAAGATTTTATCTTAGTTGAAGTTAGTTGTATAAAAACTAATATAACTTAAACTACTAAAAATAAAACCATTTTTTTATTATCTTTGGAATTATCTGCTTAATATATACTATTTATATAGTGTATATATACTATATAAATAGTATAATTATTCTATACTTACACTACAACTTGTTTGTTAGGGGATTATAAATACTAAAAGAATTAATGTATGAATTTAAATGTTATTTAAATTTTTTAGAAAAAATGAATAAACTTCTTGTGTAAAATTATACCTAGCATACCCCCCCCTACCTGGCTTATTTTCATAAGTATGTAATAATTTTTTAGCCTTAAGTTTTTGTAGCATTCCTTTTATAGTATTAGGAGGCAATTTACAAGCTAGTGTGAATTCATCCATAGAAATACCTTTTGTGATCAGACGATCATTGTTATTTTCTTCTATTTGTTCAAGTAAATATTTAATAATAGTTTTTTGAGCTCCGAATAAGTTTCTTAGTTCTTTTTTTAAATTAAGCTCTGGTAAATAAGTAGTAAATGATTCGTTAACATTATCTATTAATGCTGTATCTTGATCAATATTGTTGTTAGTAAATTCAACCTTACTGGGATTAGTACAATTTTTGCTATCGGAAGATAAGTGCTGCTTAATAGTACTATCAAGCTGATTGTTATTTTTGGGTAATTCATCGTCCCAGGGGCGGTATGATTTTTTTTGAAACAGAGTTTTTATTTTCTTACTTTTATCTATATCGCTAATTAAAGGCATATTTTCTCAGTTATTAGTTACTAATTTTTTAATAGTGTATTTAAATCAAGTATTTCTTTAGTAAAAAGATCTATATCTTCTTTAGCGGATGTATTTTTTAAAGTAGAAAAAATATTAGATTTGGAATAGATCGTATTTGGAAATTCTTGACAATTTCTAATAAAGGTGTTGCATGTAAGATCTTTAAATAGTTTATGATTAAGTATTGTGCTGAGTACTTCTGTAGATAAAGCTGTTCTGGTATCAAATTTATTTAATACTATTTTAAAACATAAATTTTTCTTAAACCTATTACTTATCATATTTATTTCTTCAAAAGATATTTTTAACCCAGATAAACTAAATTGTTCAGGAGTAACTGGGGCAATTACCATATCGGAAGCGAGTGTAGCAGCAGCTACTGACTGTCCTAAAGCTGGAGGACAATCTATTAGAATTAAATCGTAATTTTGATAAACCTCATTAATTAGATCAATATATACTTTATCAAGGGGGTATTTATTAAGCATAAAAAAATTATCAAGTACGGCATTCTCTATCCTACTTGGTAAAATATCTAAACCTTCTGATATAGGAATTATAGCGTCCTTTATACCCACATTATTACTTATTACATCAATCATTACAGGTAAGTTTTTTGCATCAATGTTAAAAGCTTGAGATAAATTACCTTGTTGGTCTATATCAATACAAAGTACTCTAGCTCCATATAAATTTGCTCTTAAAGCAAAAGAATGAGTGATTGACGTTTTACCAGTGCCGCCTTTTACAATTTGAAAAGAAATAATTTTTTTTTCAAAGTTAATTTTAAAAAGCTCTCGTGCAGTTTTATGGCCAAAATAAACTCGATTTTGATTTTTAAAAGAAACAAGTTTTTTTTGCTTGAGTTGTTTATGTATGTATTGAAGAGTTACTCCAAGAAATTGAGCAGCTTCTGAAGCCGCTATTTTTATATCAATATTTTCATGCATTAGCTTTTTAATCCCTGTTAATTTAAAAGTAGTAAGTGTGATTATAGCATATATATAAAATAATTAAAGTATTATTATAAGATAAGTACACCGTATATATACTATATGTATAGTATATATACGGTGTACTTATCTTATTGTTATATTATCTGGCGTACTAATTATGGGTTAATCGTAAGCTATATGCCCGACAAACCAGTGTTTTCCAACAGGGTAGGGCGATGGTGTCATTTATCAAAGCTGAGTTCAGCGGATTACGCTGAAAACCTTATAAATTCATTCTAAAATTATCAAAGTGGAGTTCAACTTTATCATAGACAAGTTCAATATATTGTGATTTAATCAAAGCTAAGTTCAATATATGAAAAAACTCAGATAAATATGGATGATATTTCCAAGGTCAACGACAAAATTTGGAGTATGGGTGAGCAACGTGCGGAGATCATCGCACCTCTTGCTAAAAGCGCTATTTGTTCAAGGCAAATGGCATTAGAAGCAGCAAACAAGCTTAAATTATCCACGCGCTACATATATAGACTAATTCATAATTATCGCCAATCACATGGCTTAATGACCTCTATTATTCCTCAAAAACCAAATGGCGGTAAGGGAAGATCAAGGTTATCTCAACAGCAAGAAGACCTTATTAATCAGGTAATTGATAAATTTTATCTTACTTCTCAAAAACTTAGTCCGGCAAAAGCTGTAGAAGAAATAAGAAAGCAATGCCTTGAACAACAAATTGAGTTTTCATCGGAAATAACTATTCGTAGACGTCTTGGTTCTCTTGCACTAGCTCAACTGCAAAGACGTGGAGAAAGTAGTACATCAACAGAGCCTATCATTGGGAACTTTCCAAAAGTTGATTACCCATTAGATGTGGTACAGATTGATCATACTTTAGTTGACGTTATTATTGTTGATCCTATTGAAAGATTACCTATTGGTAGACCTTATATTACTGTTGCTATTGATATTTATAGTAGATGCATTGCCGGTTTCATTTTGTCGCTTGAAGCTCCTTCTGCCGTATCCGTTGGATTGTGTTTGACGCATATTGCTATGGATAAAGAACCTTGGCTTGCAATGCTTGAAATTAATGCCTCATGGCCTATTTATGGCAAACCTAATATTATTCATGTTGATAACGGTTCGGATTTTCATAGTAACGCTCTGACACGCGGTTGTTTGCAGCATGGGATCAAAATAGAATATAGACCAATAGGGAAACCGCATTATGGTGGAATTATAGAGCGTGTTATCGGTACTATGATGAAATTAGTTC
Source organism: Rickettsiaceae bacterium (assembly GCA_021741285.1). Lineage (GTDB taxonomy): Bacteria > Pseudomonadota > Alphaproteobacteria > Rickettsiales > Rickettsiaceae > Megaera_A. The sequence goes on from JAIOYD010000074.1 coordinate 6,676, forward strand.
ATACCTTACCAGGTACTACTTTCTCTAATATTAAAGAAAAAGGTGATTATCCTTCTGAAAACAAGGCTTGCCTGACACTTGGTGAGCTTGAGAGATGGCTGATTATAGCAATTACTAAATATTATCACTTACGCTTACATACCGGAATTTCTCAAACACCGCTAAAACTCTATGAATCAGGTGTATTAGCGATGAAACAACATGGTAAGAAACTATCTTACATAAACGATAAAAAAGCATTTCTCATCGATTTTTTACCGATAATCTATCGTTCTTTGAGAAAAGTGTTGTGCGCCAAGCATACTAGTCCACTAAAAATGAATCTGCGCCAAGCATACTAGTCCACCCCTGCGCCAGAAGATACCGTCTTGCCCGTCAATAATTTTTTTCATTATTTTATAAAATTATATTGTTTTTATATCTTTATTAAAAGCAGTTCCGTTTTTAAGCACTCCATAAATTATATGAAGCAATTTACGCATAGCAGCTATAACTA
>JAIOYD010000075.1 GCA_021741285.1 Rickettsiaceae bacterium
GGATATAGCTCCAATTTTTTGGCAATATTCAACTTTGCTACCTTCAAGATTTGACAGCATATAGCGCGCTATTATTTCATCCTGTTGATATATTGCATAAGCTGACATGGGTGTACGACAATTTGCATCTAAATACGATAAAAAAGCCCTCTCTGCTTTGGCTAAATGCCATGTTGACTCATGATTTATTTTAGCACATACTGTACGCATCACCTCATTATCAGTTCTTATTTCTATACCAATAATGCCTTGGCCAGCAGCAGGCAGCATTTCATGAGCTTCTATCGGAAAACAAAAAGATGGATCAAACCACTCTGCGCGGCGTAAGCCAGAACAGGCTAAAATTGCCGCATCAACCTGCCCGGCTCTAAGTTTATCTAGCCTTGTGTTGACATTTCCTCGAAATTGAACTACTTCAATGTCAGGCCTAATAGCATTAACTAAGATTTTCCTTCTAACTGAAGAGCTGCCTAGCTTTGTACCAATCGGCAATTCCTCTAAAGATTTATAGCGGAATGAAACAAAACAGTCTCTTGGGTCTTCGCGCTTAAGTACTGCCGCTATTTCTAGCCCCTTTGGTAAAACTCCAGGTACATCCTTTAGAGAATGCACTCCAATATCGATCTCATTTGCACTAAGTTGTTCCTCTATTTCCTTTAAAAACAGCGCCTTACCACCGATGTCATATAAATTCCTGTCCGTAATCTTATCACCCGTAGTTATTATAGGAATTACCAAGCATTCAACTTGCGGAAAATATTTAGTTATTTCTCCAATAACTATGCTAGTCTGGATTAAAGCCAGTTTACTATTTCTTGTTCCTATCCTAATTTTCATAATTATACCAGTTTAAACGGGCTCTCTACAGAGAAAATCAAGTTATTTATATGACCGGTAGCCCCTATAGCAAGTGGATAATTCATTTCTCCATGACCAATTCCTCCAGTTTTAAAAACAGGAACTAAATTTAAATAATTACTGATGAAGTGCTTAATACTAGCATCTAAGTGCTTATCTGATTCAGTAAAATCAGCAAAGATTACCGCTCTTACCTGCGCGAACAAACCAGCATTACTCATATGTAATAAATGGCGATGTACTTGATATCCCATTTCATTCACGTCCTCAATAAATAAAATTTTATTTGCAGTATCAGGATGAAGTTTTGTACCAATCATGTTACAAATAAGAGTAAGATTGCCACCCGTCACTTGACATGAAATAGTTGATGAATTTTGCGCCAATTCGTTCCACACTTGAATTGTAAATTTGGCAGTTTTTCCCTCAAGAACAGAAACAACATTGCTTATCATATGCTTATGATTTTCACTTACAACGCCATGAATTGAAGGAAATCCATAATGTTGGTTAAACAAAAAATGTAGTGCCGTTGCGTCGCTGTAACCAATCAATATCTTCTGACATGACGGCTTAATTTTAAGACAGTCAAAAACTATTTCACCTGCCCCATAACCGCCACGAAACATTGATATAATTTTTACTTTTGGATCTTCGATCGCTTCTATTAATTGTCGCAACCTTTCCTCTTTATAAGCAGAAAAATACGCTAAACTCCCCCCAGTGAAGATTTTTTTATCATATGTACAAGAAAACCCATATTCTTCAAACAAAGATACTGCAACTTTGAGACGAGTTTTGCTTACCGCTAAATCAAAATTACCAGCTTCATTTCTACAAGCAGAACTAGGTGCTATTATAGCTACTTTATCTTTTTTCTGGTCAATGGTAATCATAAAACTTATATAGCATAAATAACCCATGCCCTTGTATTCAAGTTGCTATCTCCAAGATGGAACAGTAACATCCAAAATATAGCTATTAATCATAACTTTTTTTTCTGTAAGTCCCAAGTATTTTTCTTCCCAAAGAAGTCCTATAGCAAGATTTTCATAAAATGAACATAATTTTCCTACTTTAACGCCTTCAAAAGTTAGTTCTGCACCTGGTTCTATAGCTAAAAAATTTACATCAGACTGTAGTTTAAATATTTTTTTTCTTACTACTCCCTGATACTTAGCTCTTGAAATCACTTCCTGGCCCACATAGCATCCTTTCTTATAGTCAATTGCATTTAATTCTTCAGCACCAAACTCTATCGGAATCGATTTTTCTACCACTAAATCTGGGGTACCATCTACAATAGCGAATTTATACTTGTCTTCAAGATACAGATTGCTATTTTTTGCTTCTAATTTATTGATATTTACTGTTTTTATTATAGATCTGAATCCAAGTTTATTATATCTTGGATCTCGCAATGAAAATAATGAGTTTTGAATTTTTGATCTTGAGTACAAAACTGTATAAAATTCTGAAGCATCATGAATTTCTATATGACTTCTTAGCTTATACATAGATAAACGCTTAATTAGAGAGGTACTACTAGCTTTATCAATATCTAAAAAATAAGATTTATCATTATCTTGGTATATATAAAAATCATACAAATATCTGCCTTGGTTATTTAGAAGATAATTATATGTATATATTTTATTAACTACATCATTTGTGGTAAGACTCTGAAGAAATTTTTGACTATCTAGGCCAACAATATGAATAATGGATCTATCAGATAAAATTTCAAACATTTATTCCTGCATTATCTGATGAAAAATAACTTCAAGGTCAGGTTGAGATACTCTCAAATCTTTGATTTCACCCCCGATCTTATTGATATTTTGGAGTATTTTGGAGTAATTATCTCCGGTAGCACTTACCTGAAAACGGAGTATGTTTGCAGATAATCTCTCAACCGCTCCTTTTGCAAATTCAAGCTCCATAGAATCTACAGGGCCACTAAACTCAACATCTATATGCCTTGTGCCAAGATCCTGAAGCAACTTGTTTTTCTTATCTTGCTTAATAATTTTTCCTTTATTTATAAAAGCAATCTCATCACATAACTCTTGTGCCTCTGCAAGGTAGTGGGTAGTAATAATAATAGTCATTCCTTGCTTATTCAATGTTTTTACATATTCCCAAAGCTGTAAACGGAGCTCTAAATCTACACCAGCTGTTGGTTCATCAAGGATTAGCACCGACGGAGAATGCACCATTGCTTTTGCTATAAGAAAACGTCTTTTCATTCCCCCAGAAAGTCGCTGTGGAAAAGTATCTTTTTTATCCCACAGACTTAAAGCTCTTAAGATTTCTTCTGTTTTACGTTGGTTTGGTTTTATACCATAATAACCAGCATAAAACTCCAGAGCTTGATAAATTGGGAAAAATGTATCAAAAAATACTTCTTGCGGCACAATTCCAATTGATGATCTAGCTTTTTTAGGGTACTCATCTATAGAAGCCCCCATAATCCTAACTTCCCCGGATGTTTTTACTACAGTTCCAGCTAAAATATTTATCAAAGTTGATTTTCCTGCACCATTTTGTCCAAGTAAGCCGAAAATTGTCCCTCTTGGAATTGCTAGGTTTAAATTATCTAGCGCTAGAGAGCTGCCCCTATCAGAGCCCCCTTTACCATACTGTTTTACCAAATTTTGGATTAATATTGCATTTTCTGTTGTCATCTATAAAAAAACCTGAGCTTAAGTAATAGCGAGTATATATGGTTATTTTGAACTTAGTTTTGGATGATCGTTACTAATTCGCTTCAATAGCATTATTTTCAGGCGTTATTAATTTCGGGTGATCATTGTGAATATCTTTTATTAGGTTAGATAATTCACCCGTTTCAAACATTTCTCTTACTATATCACACCCCCCGACAAACTCTCCTGCAATATAAAGCTGTGGGATAGTTGGCCAATCAGCAAAATCTTTTATACCCTGACGTAAGTCTGGGTTTTCAAGCACATTGATATCTTTAAACTTTAAGCCCAGTGTTTGCAGTATACCCACAACCATTGCAGAAAAGCCGCATTGTGGGAAATCTGCAGTACCCTTCATAAAGAGAACCACCTCATTAGTAGAAATCTGCTCGTTGATAAAATCAATAGTTTTATTTTTATTCATAATTAATCCTTGCTAAACAAAAGGTTGCGTCTTTTTCTTATCTATCATATACAATTAACAATATAAAATAAATATAAATTCGAAACTAAGGGCGCCGCATGACAACACAAGATAAAATAGAAAAAATATTTCAGATTTTTAGTGCTGCCAACCCCCTACCAAAAACTGAACTTGAATATACAAATAATTTTACACTAGCAATAGCTGTTATCTTATCGGCGCAAGCGACTGATATTTCCGTAAACAAAGCAACAAGAAATCTTTTTAAACAGTTTGATACTCCTCAAAAAATACTTTCACTAGGAGTAGATAATTTAAAAGCCTATATAAAAACCATAGGATTATATAACTCAAAAGCAAAAAATATCATTGCACTTTGTGAGATTTTGATCGATAAATATAACTCAATTATTCCAGACCAATTTGAGGAACTAATAAAATTACCCGGTATCGGTAGAAAGACGGCCAACGTAATTTTAAATTGTGCATTTGCTAAACCGACAATGGCTGTAGATACACACGTTTTTCGCGTGGCGCACAGAATAGGTTTAAGTGTTAGTAGCTCGCCAGAAAAGGTAGAAAAAGATCTTTTAAAAAAAATACCATCAAAATGGCTTTTTTATGCTCATCATTGGTTAATCCTTCATGGAAGGTACGTATGTAAAGCAAGAACACCGATTTGTGTAGAATGTAGTATATCAGCTTATTGCTCATACTATAAAAAAATGAAATTAATATAATTGTATGTAGGTCAGTTTATGTCATCAGAAGAAATACTTGATTACCCTGAAATAAAGCCATTATCAGGAAAGGTTGCCAAGCTGCTTGTATTGCTCCATGGGGTTGGTTCTGACGGTCATGACCTTATTGGATTAGTCCCATTTATCCAAGAATCCTTACCGCATCACCATTTTATCTCCCCTCATGGCGTTGAACCTTATGACATGGCCCCATTTGGTAGACAATGGTTTAGTCTAAAAGATCGTGATAATGGGACAATCTATCGGTTAGTAAAAAGCAATTCAGCAAAGATTCAGCAAATAATTGAAGATAAGCAAAAAGAATTAAGACTAAAAAACTCCGATACAATTCTTGTTGGTTTTTCTCAAGGAACTATGATGGCGTCATACCTTTCTTTAGTTCAAAAAGAGCCATTTGCTGCGATGGTTGGATTTTCTGGTAGACTAGTTAGGCCAATTGATCTAAAAAATACATCTACTCCAATTTGTATAATTCATGGGCTCGACGATGATGTAGTGCCTGCCAGTCAAAGTAGAGAATTTGCTAGATATTGTGAGGATAACAAAATAAGTTATCAACTGCACTTAATACCAAATCTAACTCATTCAATAGATGATAAAGGAATGCAGTTTGCCTTAAAATTTTTATCGGGAATTAAATAGGAGATGTAGATGAATAAAAAATTAAAAATCTTAGACTCAGAAATTTATGATGCAATAGCAGCTGAAAAACTAAGGCAAGAACATAGCATAGAGCTTATTGCTTCCGAAAATTTTGTTAGTAGTGCAGTCCTTGAAGCTCAAGGATCTATTATGACTAACAAATATGCTGAAGGCTATGCCGGCAAGAGATATTATTGCGGGTGCGAGGAAGTAGACAAAGCCGAAAGACTTGCTATTGAGAGGCTAAAACAATTATTTAAATGCTCCTATGCAAATGTTCAACCGCATTCAGGCTCACAAGCAAATCAGGCAGTTTATTTGGCTCTGCTTGAGCCGGGGGATAAGATTTTAGGCATGTCTTTGGATTGCGGAGGACATTTAACCCATGGAGCAACACCAAACATTTCTGGAAAATGGTTCAAACCAGTATTTTATGGTGTTGATCCTACCACTTATTTAATCGATTATGATGAAGTGGAAAGATTAGCCATGGAGCATAAACCAAAGCTTATAATCGCAGGATATTCTGCTTATACACAAACTCTTGATTTTGCTAAATTTAGAGCAATTGCCGACAAAATAGGTGCATATCTCCTAGCAGATATTGCCCATATCGCTGGAATCGTAGCAACTGGTAAGCATCCTAGCCCTCTCCCATATGCACATGTAGTAACATCAACAACTCATAAGACCCTCAGAGGACCTCGTGGAGGGATTATTATGTCTAATGATGAAGAGATAGGTCAAAAATTAAATAAAGCAGTATTTCCGGGTTTACAAGGCGGCCCGCTTATGCATATAATTGCAGCAAAAGCTGTCGCCTTTAAAGAAGCTTTAACAGAGGATTACCGCTCTTACATAGACCAAGTGCTATTAAATGCTAAAATGCTTGGCAAAACTCTTGTAGAAAGAGGCTATGATATTCTTACTGGTGGAACGGTAAATCATATAGTGTTACTTGATCTTAGAAAACACGGACTTACAGGAAAATTAGCTTCAGAGTCTCTAGATAGAGCTGGAATTACTTCTAATAAAAATACAGTGCCTTTTGACCATACTTCTCCATTCATTACGTCTGGAGTAAGGTTAGGAACGCCAGCATGTACAACTCGCGGGTTTAAAGAAAATGATTTCAAAGCAGTAGGAAACTTAATTGCTGATGTGTTAGACGGATTAAAACAATTTGAGAATAACAGTAAAATAGAGAAAGAAGTGTGTATTAAGGTGACTGAAATAACTAAGAAATTTCCTATTTATCAGTAATAAACTATGAAATGCCCATTTTGTCAATCGCCAGAGACTACTGTTAAAGACTCGCGTGAAACCGATGAAGGTAAGGTAGTTAGACGCCGAAGGTCATGCACGAACTGCAAAGGTAGGTTTACTACTTTTGAAAGAATACAGCTAAGGGAATTGATTATTATAAAAAGAAGTGGAGCTAAAAGACCATTTGATAGAGTGAAAATACTAAAATCAATTGCTACCGCCCTAAGGAAACGAAGTTTTACTGAAGAAGAAATCGAAAAAATTGCCAATAGAATAATTTTAGAAATAGAAAGCTCAAGCTCTACAGAAGTTCAATCACATATGATAGGTAAATTGATAATGCAAGAACTTGCCAAAATTGACCCTGTTGCCTATATAAGATTTGCCTCAGTATATAAAGATTTCTCTACTGCTCAAGATTTCGCAAAATTTATAGGAAAAAAGTCGG
>JAIOYD010000076.1 GCA_021741285.1 Rickettsiaceae bacterium
TACTCCAAGATCTTTTAAATCCGACTTAATAAGTGCAAGCATATCATTTACTACCAGATTTTTGATCTTTTGTCTCATTTCATGAACGGTCAGACCAAGTAGGGTTTCGCCAAATTCAGTAGCAAGCTTCTGCCCTACTACTTTTAAATACTCCCCTGGATAAAATCCATCCGGGATAACTGCGACTTCACCATTCAAAGACTCCTTGTAACGTAAAAATGCACTATCTAATAAAGTATCAATTTGTGACCCAGCATCATTTATGTAATATTCTTTGGTTACATTATATCCACACAAGCTCAATACATTAGCCAAAGCATCGCCATATACGGCCCCCCGAGCATGGCCAATATGCATTGGTCCTGTTGGGTTGGCCGAGACGTATTCCACATTTACTTTTTCTCCTTGACCTACATCAACTTTCCAAAAATCTTTGTCATCGTTTAAGATGCTTTTTATACATTCATGCCATTTCTCTGCTTTTATTGTAAAATTAATAAAACCAGGACCAGCAACTTCTATATGAGCTATATAAGGGATCCCTGCTAAAAGTTCTTTGAATTTTAAAGAAACCTCTCGAGGATTACTACCATCCTTTGCCGCGATAATCATAGCAAGATTAGTTGAAATATCACCGTTTAGTGGATCTTTCGGAATTTCAAGATTGGCTAGATCCCATATAGTCTCGTCTTGACAAAGTTGGTAACCTACATTCTTTAGATCTTCTGACAATTCTTTAAAAATATTCATAAACCTGTACTTGCAAAATTTAAGTTGTAAAACGACTGGTACTGCTTGATCGCAAAACGGTCAGTCATGCCAGCTATATAGTCTGCTATAATAGACATTTTAGAGTCTGTTTTATTTTTATCAATCATCATTCTCCATTCAAAGGGAAGAAGTTCAATATTTTCAACATATAACTTAAATAAATCTCTAACTACATTCTGACTTTGGAGAGTTACCGATGCTACTCGATGGTGCTTATAAACTTTTTTCATTAAAAAGTCTTTAATTAGTTTTACTTCATCAAAAGTTGATTTGGTAAATTCAACAAGCTGATACTCAAGATCACGAACATCTGATTGAGTTTTAATTTTATGTCTTTCAATATTCGCACGTGTTTGAAAGAGAAGACTCTCTATTAAATGATGTGTAAGTTTTCTACCAACTTCATATATTAACCTGTCATCATTAATATCAGGATAGGTATTTCTTACCTCGCATATATAACGATCAACACATTTAATTTCTTCCAAGTCTTTATAAGTAATTATTTCTGCTCTAATACTATCTTCCAGATCGTGACAAATATATGCTATGTCATCTGAGAGAGCCGCTACTTGAGATTCCGCTGACGAACGCTTAGATAGATCAAGACCATGCTTTCTATCATATTCAAAAATATATGCATAAGACTCGCTTTTTTCTACTGGCCCATTATGTTTTACAATTCCCTCAAGCACTTCCCATGTCAGATTTAAACCATCGTAAGCAGCATATTTTTGCTCTAAATAAGTTAATATCTTGAACGAATGGGCATTATGAGAAAATCCCCCAAAGTTTTTCATGCAAGCATTTAAAGCATCTTCACCAGCATGACCAAAAGGTGTATGACCAAGATCGTGAGCAAGGGCAACGGCCTCTGCTAAATCTTCACACAAACCGAGCGCTTTTGACAAAGACCTTGCGATTGTAGACACCTCAACCGAATGTGTCATACGATTACGATAATGATCTCCTTCGTGATTCACAAAAACCTGCGTTTTATACTGCAATCTCTTAAAGGCATTAGCGTGGATTATCCGATCCCTGTCTCTTTCGAATTCATTTCTATAGGGAGTAGACTTCTCGTGGTGAATTCTTCCTCTTGAGTTTTCAGGCAGACAGGCAAAGCTTTTTAGCATATTAATCTCTTGAAGTTTTCAGTTGCAATCAATATATTATTATATGTAGATCTTTTCAAACCATTTTTGGATCAGCTATATTTCTATGGAAATAAAGATAACTCCTAGCGCATCTGCCAGAGTCGCCGAACTGATAGCTAAGGATAGTAAAAAACTTATAGCTCTGCGTGTATCAGTAGATGGCGGAGGCTGCTCTGGGTTTATGTACAATTATCAACTAGTTGACTCTATTAATGGTGACGATTTTATACTAGAAGACAAGGGCATAAAAGTTGCAATTGATCCCGTTTCTCAAGAATTTCTTGAAGGATGTACTATAGAATTTGTACAAGAATTAGGAAGTAATTATTTTCAAATAACGAACCCTAAAGCTACTGCTAAATGCGGGTGTGGCAACTCCTTCGCCGTTTAGATACCTCACAAAAATATTATACTCATAATTAATATGCTTCAAAATTGACCTTAGTTTTAATAAATTAACTGTACTAAATTTTATTGATACTTATTTAAGCAGAGATATAAAACAAGAAATAGATAATACCAAATAAAAATCCTAGCATAAATGTATATGGTAGTAGTAGTTGATATTTAGTAACTCTATCTGGGGCTTTTTCATAACTCAACTCTTGTGTAATATAAGTAATAAAACCACTGTTATGCTTTTTTTCTAATGTAGCCAGAAACTTATCTGCCGCCCGTAAATAAGACAATATCCGCTTTAAATTCAGTAACCAAGTAGTAGCAAGTACAAAGCCGATTACACATAATACTACTAATGAGCATTTAACTAAATAATATTTATGTTGTTCAACTGATTTGCGACTTATTTCATCAATAAAAGGTATAACAGCAACTATAGCTGAAAATAAAGATATGTAGTAGCTATTGATATTATCTCTTCGGTCTTCCTGATGCTGCTTATTTTGTAAAGATAGTTCATATAATTTAATATCTGGTAACGGTTCTATTTGTGCGTCTTGTTGCATATTCTATTACCCCAAATATAGTTAAACAATAATTTATCGCTAAAAATTTTAGTACTTGAAATAATGTAACTATTGGTACTTGCTTGGCTATGAGAACATGGTTTTTGTTATAGTTCCCATTGTCTTGGTTTAAATGTCCAGAGTGGCAACATCGAGTCTATGATTTTTTGTATAAATTATTATTTTATTTTACAACAAAGTTTATTCAAAATCCCCGCCCCTAAACTCCATAATGTTTATTACAGAAGAACGGTAAAAAGAAGAAACGGTTCGAGTTGTTGTAATTAATGTGGGAAAGGTAAATGTATCTCCCCGTTTCTCCGCTTACTAGTTCCTCCTCAGCTTTCGCAGAATACTAAAGACTAGTATAACTTAGTATCAGAAAAATTTTAAGTTCTATTTTAGGTTTGTGGCGTTAGCACCGCGCTTACACCTAAAGTTTAGGTTAACAGCATAAAAACTCCATGTCTAGTAAAAAATTTATTTTTTGGAATAAATTTAATCATAGATTGTATCAATTTTATCTTATTTTTAGCTCATAGGTAATGAACTACCTAATACCCATATTAAGTCTTATATCCTTTGCAAAAACTCTTCAAGTTCTTTTAAGGTAGATATACTCAGGGTTGTAAAATTATGAGATGATTTTTTGGCCAAGCCAGTAAGCACTTTTCCAGGACCCACTTCAACTAGCTCGGTTATACCAAGAGCAGCGAACTGATTCATAGTTTCCCGCCATCTAACTGACCCACAAATTTGTTGTAATAAATTTTGTTTGATTTGATTGATGTCTGTTTCAGCTTTGGCAGTTACATTACAAATTAAAGGGATTTTGGGCTGCGTCCAATTAATATCAGAAAGAGCTTTTTCCATCGGCACCTCAGCGGCTTTAATTAGGCTTGAGTGAAAAGGAGCGCTAACATTAAGTTTTATTGCCCTGCAGCCAGTATCTTTAAGTACCGCAACTAATCTATCTACATTATATTCATGGCCGCTAATAACAATTTGGCCTTCCACATTGTCGTTAGCTATCTGACACACTCCATGATCCACAACACTATCGAGCATCTCTTGGAGCTTGGCAGCAGAAATACCAAGACAAGCAGCCATTGCCCCCTCACCCTTGGGTGAAGCTTCTTGCATAGAGGCAGCTCTTACTTTTAATAATATAGAAGTATCTTTAAGGGTCATTGCACCAGCACTACAAAGAGCGCTGTATTCGCCTAACGAATGACCAGCAACAGCACTGCACAGCTCTTCGATTTTTTTGCCAGATTTTTCAAGTAGCACTTTAAAAATTGCTATTGAAGTTGCCATAATTGCTGGCTGGGTATTTGTTGTAATGGATAAATCACCTAACGAACCATTAAAAATAATTTCACTCAGTTTATAACCGAGTGTATCATCTACAGATTCAAAAACTAACCTTGCTGTTTTTTCAGAATCAAAAAAATCTTTACCCATGCCAATGCTTTGAGATCCTTGACCAGGGAAGATAAATGCTCTATTCATAGTATATTGTGAATTAATTATATTTTTAGCTATCATGATTATGAGAATTCTTTGTGCAGTGTCAATTATTTTAACAATCTCTTTTTCACAAACCACCATTTTTGCTCAAGAACCCGTTGAATCCAAAGTATTTAAATTGATAAAGCAAAAAGATTGGCAGAATGCATATAACTCTTCAAATAAAATTGGCAATCAACCGCTTAAAAAAATTGTACTTTCACAACAATTTCTTGATACCAGCTATGCTGGTAATAGCTTTGAAAAAATAATTAAGTTTTTACAGGAAAACCCAGGTTGGCCTCAAGAAGCAGGGCTGAAAGTTAGCGCAGAGAGCCTTTTAAATGATTCCACTGATAGCTCTTTAGTTTTTAAGTGGTTTCAAAGCAACAAGCCTCTTACTGGCAGGGGATATAAATATTATGCCCTGGCAGCTGGGAAGATAATTAAAGATTCTCAAAAACTTTCTCCTATCATAAAAAAGGGTTGGCATAACGGAAGTTTTTCTATGTCAGAGCAAAAAGCGTATCAAGCAACGTTCAAAAATTATCTTGATATAAAAGATCATATTAAAAGAATTGATAATCTTTTGTTTTCCGAAAGTACAACAGCTGCCAAAAACAACTTATACTTAGTGGGAACTGAGTACAAAAAATCATTTGAAGTACAAATCGCGCTTATACAAAACGGCAGCAGTGCACTTGGAAGATTTAGCAGCGTTCCAAAGAAATGTTACACCCCAGGCTTAATTTATAGATATGTAGAACTTAAAAAAAAGAGTTTACCACCTAGCTCTGAGATTACGAATCTAATAGAAATAGCCAGATCTGATCCAGATCATGCTGATGCATTTTGGAAGATACAATCTTATCTTGCGCGTGAATATATTGAACATAAACGCTATAATGACGCCTATAAAATAGCTTGCTGTCACTTTACTGAGAATGCTGCTAACAAAAGCGACGCACAATTCTTGTCTGGTTGGATAGCCTTAAGGTTTTTAAATAAAGCACAGCTATCTCTTGAACATTTCCGTGGTTTTAATGAGACTGTAAAAACGCCTATGAGTAAATCCAGAGGGATTTACTGGTTGGGACGAGCTCATGAAGCATTAAAAGACAGAGAGAAAGCACACAAGCTATATAACCTAGCAGCAACTAAGTATCCTTACACCTTTTATGGCCAAATATCAGCGCATGAAATGGGAATGAAAAAGATAGCCCTGCCCCCAAATATAAACTTAGCCGCACATAAAGTGTCATCGACAAATAAGGTTAAGTATCAAATAGCTAAAGCCACTTATCTTGTCTCGAAATACGGTTCAAATTCCCTTAGTCAATTATATATAAAAGCAGCAGTAGAGAAATCAGAAAATACGGCAGAGATCCTAGATTTAGCCACGATATTAAGTTCCTCAAAAAATACCCATCACATGGCATGGCTAGCCAAGTATGCAGTACAAAAACATGTATTGATCAAGAATCATGCCTTTCCAATGCCATATAAACCCGCTACCCAATTACCATTAGAAAAAGCTCTGATGTACAGCATAATTAGGCAAGAATCTGTCTTTGATCAGCGTGCTGTAAGCAGTGCAAATGCTATGGGTTTAATGCAGCTAATAAAAGGAACAGCGTGTGATACGGCAAAATCCATTGGTGATGCATGTAACATTCCTAAATTAACTACCGACCCATTATATAATATGAAGCTTGGTAGCAATTACTTAAAGCAGATGATCGAAAAATTTGATGGATCTTATATCATGGCTATCGCAGCTTACAATGGTGGCCATGTTAAGAAATGGTTAGGGATATACGGTGATCCAAGAACAATGAATAACCCGAGAGAAGTTCTCGATTGGATCGAGTCAATACCATTTTATGAAACCAGAAATTATGTTCAGAGAGTGCTCGAAAACTTACAGATATATAGAAGCATTTTGAACGAAAATGCTTCTTTAAAAATAGCTCAAGATTTAGTATTAAATAAAAAGAAAGGTGTATAATGAGTAAATTTACAGTAGGCGACCTAGCCCCCGATTTTTCTCTTGAAATAGCAGAAGGCAAAACTCTTAGTTTAGAAAACCTGAGAGGAAAATATGTAGTATTATATTTTTATCCCAAAGACAGTACACCAGGGTGCACTATTGAGGCTAGAGATTTTAACTCTCTCAAAAAAGATTTTACAGCTCTGGGCGCCGAAATAATTGGCGTATCAAAAGACCCCCTTACCTCCCACGATAAATTTCGTAAAAACCATGATTTACAATTTTACCTTGGATCCGATACAAAGGGAGATCTATGCGAAAAGTTCAGTGTTTGGGTAGAAAAATCAATGTTTGGAAAGAAATATATGGGTATCGAGAGAGCTACATTTTTAATAGACCAGGCAGGTAAATTCGCTTATATTTGGCCTTCAGTCTCAGCTTTGGGGCATGCAAAAGAAGTGCTTAAAAAACTAAAAGAGATTATATAATCTGAGTTCTTCTTATATCAAATTTAGATTATATAGTAAATCAACTTGAGATAGCGTAATTAAAGAAAGAAACTAGGGAGTCATATAAAGTATTAAAATGCGTAATTTGTTGCTTTATCCAACGTTTCATATTAGCCCAGAATTTTTCTATCGGATTCAAATCTG
>JAIOYD010000077.1 GCA_021741285.1 Rickettsiaceae bacterium
TATATAGCAAAACAGGTGGCTTTTAACTAAAGCTGCCTGTTTTAATTTTTACTTATTAATTCCTTTTTACTAGTTTTTGGCAACCATTCACTATACAATTAATACTATTTTCAGTTTCTCAACACCTAACCAGTTATGTTAAAAATTTTAGTTAAAAATTTACTCCCCACAAATTTTGGTAAGAATAATTATTACCAGGTTTGTATTGCAGTACTAGCATTAATATGCTTGTCACCTATAGCTTATGCCTCTGTTCAAGATATTATAGATATTGAAACAACAAAGATTGAGTACCACGATTTTTATGAAAAATTTACGGCTATTGGTCAATCCAGAGCAGAAAATAGCAAAACCTATTATGCTAAAATCGCTGGGACTATTGACTCAATAGCTATCACTCAAGGCCAAGAAGTAAAGCAAGGCGACGTGTTACTTACTATTGATTCAGAAATTGCCCACGCCATCAAAACCAAAGCTGAAGCATCTTTTGCATCTGCGCAAAGTACATATGACCGCGATTTTTCTTTATGGAAAAAGAAGATTATAAGCAAAGAGGGTTTGGATAAATCAAAAGTCGCTTTGGAAACAGCTAAATTCGATTTGGCTACCCAAAACGATAAATATCAGAATATGATAATCAAAGCTCCGTTTGATGGTTCTATTGGAGTGGTCCCTACACAAGTAGGTAATGATACAAAAACCGGAGACTATCTTTTTACTATAATTGCCTCAGGTGAAAAAATTATATTTGTTGAGCTTCCAGAGTCGCTTAATGGAAAGATCAATAATAACTCGGAGGTTTCCGTGCAAGACATTACAGGTAATAAAGTACTTGGCAAAATTGCTGCTATATCAAATTATTTGAATGACAATGGAACCATTACCGCAAAACTATCTTTTCCACCTGATACTAAAATATTACACGGCAGTTACGTCGAAACTGAGATAATTTTTGATCGTCACAAAGGACTTGCCCTTCCTGAAAAGGTCGTACTTAAAAATAGTAAAGGTAATTTTGTCTATAAAGTAGCACAAGATAACAAGGCTAAGCAAATTTATGTAACAACAAAAACTAGATCTGATGATTTGATTGAAATATCCTCTGACGAACTGCAAGCTGCTGATCCTATTGTTCTTGAAGGATTAACTAAAATATATGACGATGCTTTGGTACGTGTAATTGAAGAAGAAACTAAAAAACAAGGTAATTAACCCATGCAGTTACCTGAAATTTGTATCAGACGGCCAGTTTTTACTACAGTCCTGAGTTTGATTATTTTGTCATTAGGGGCAATCTTTTTTACTAAATTACAAGTAAGAGGAACTCCTAACATCAACCTCCCTCTTATTACTGTTCAATCCGAATATCCAGGTGCAGATGCTTTGTACATGGAAAGGCAAATTACGCAACGTATAGAAAAGACACTTAAAACCGTAAAAAATCTTGAATCAATTTCTTCTACAAGTGCTGTTGGGGAAAGCAATATTATGCTTGCATTCAGTCTTGAAGCTGATATTGAAATAGCACTCAACGATGTTCGGTCGATGATCTCCGACCTTAGCCAAATTTTTCCTGATGATATGAAGATGCCTTCAGTTGCCAAGATGGATTCAGATGCTTGGCCTAGCCTATGGATCAGCATAAACAGTTCACGACATGACGAATTAGAATTAACAAGAATTTCTGATAATGAAATAAAATCTGTTTTAGAAAAGCTTCCAACAGTTGGTAATTCAAGAATCTTTGGCGCCAAATACTACAGTATGCGCATTGAACCCCTTAATACCAAGATGTTTCAACATAAATTATCACCTTTAGACTTAGAGATAGCTATCCGTGAGCAGAACAAAGATTATCCCGCTGGATCAATTAAAAATGATGCACGCAATTTTTCTTTAAAACTTAATGCGACCCTTAATTCTACAGAAGAGTTTAAGAATATTATTGTTAAAAAATACCCGGATGGAACCATAATAAAGCTCAAAGACATAGCAAATGTTAGTCTGGAACCGCTTGAAAATGATGTAATATTGCGCTACAACGGCAAACAATCCTTAGCTGTAGGATTAATAAAACAATCAACGGCTAACATTATTGAACTCTCTGATTCAGTAAGAGCTGAATTACCAAAAATCCGAAAAAATCTTCCTGCTGGTATAAAAATTGAAGTTGCATATGACGCTGCAATACCTGTTAAAGCTTCAATCAGCTCGGTTTATCATACAATTTTTGAAGCAATAGCTCTTGTTGCTGCTGTTATATATTTATTCTTAGGATCGCTAAGAATAACACTAATTCCATTAGTTACTATACCAATTTCATTAATTGGTACATTTTCAGCAATGTATATGCTGGGTTTTACAATAAACACGTTTACCCTCCTGGCAATGATACTTGCCATTGGCTTGGTAGTTGATGATGCAATCGTTATGCTTGAAAACATATTCAGACATAATCATGAACTAGGGAAAAAACCCATTCAGGCTGCATTTGATGCTTCAAAAGAAATTGGCTTTGCGGTAGTTGCCATGACAATTACTTTGGCATCTGTATTTTTACCAATCGGTTTCATCGATGGGTTTTTAGGGAAATTATTCATCGAATTTGCATGGACACTTGCTTTTTGTGTGCTGTTTTCAGGGTTCGTGGCCTTAACCCTCACACCCATGATGTCGAGTCGTATGATTAAAACTAATAGTAATAAGCCTCAATTTTTACAAAAATTTGACTATTATTTGTCAAAAGTACAACTAAACTACCTTCATTACCTCGAATTAGCCCTAAATAACAAAAAGAAATTCTATTCTATTTGTATTGCTTCGGTAGGATTGTTGGTCTTTAGCTTTATTAACGTCAACAAAACTTTCGTACCTGATGAAGATCAAGGATTTTTACAAGTTTTTTTCACCGGACCTGAAGGATCTAGTGTATCCTCTTCACTTAAAACAGTTTTAGCAGCTGAGGAAGTACTAGGTAGTACGCCAGAAATTCTTGGGTATTTTGATGTTATTGGGTGGGGTGGAGGTGATAGTGCTATGGCTTTTGTTCCTTTAAAAGACTGGAAAAAGAGATCTAAATCTCAAGGTCAGGTGCAGCAGGAATTAAACCAAAAATTTTCAAAAATTCCAGGCATGTCGATATTCGCTGTTAGCCCCCCGTCAATGGGTGGGGGTAGTGGCGATAAGGTGATTGAATTTACTATTCAATCACCTCTTGAATATTCCGACCTTGATATTATTTCCCAATTATTTCTAGATAGAATGAATAAGAACCCCATTTTTGTAGGCTCAGAACGAGATTTTAAAGCTTCAACACCTACCTTAGATATTATAGTTAACAGGGAGAAAGCTTATAGATATGGAGTTAATATTGAGAAAATAGGCAAAACTATACAATATTTGATAGCTGGCAGGCAAGTCGGAGACTTCAGAATGGGGAGTGATATTTACGATGTTCTAATTAGCTATGATATAAAGGATAAAAGTGATCCAACAGATATAAAAAAGATATTCGTAAAAAATAATGAAAATAATATATTGCCGCTTGAATCCATTGCTGATGTTAAAGAGACAATTAGCGTAAAAGAATATAGTCATTATAATAATTCAAGATCTATAAAAATCAGCGCTGATCTTGCCCCTGGTCAGAATCTTAATGATGCTGTCAAAGTGATCGAAGAGATAGCAAAGGACGTTATTGATACAAATAAATCAAAGCTAGAGTATCTAGGACAAATTAAACAAATGGCAGAATCTAGCGGTGATACAATCATCACCTTCTTGTTTGCACTATTATTCATATTCCTGGTACTGTCAGCTCAATTTGAAAGCTTTGGAGACTCTCTATTAATTTTAATGGCAGTTCCATTTTCCATTACCGGCGGAGTACTTGCACTTCTTATTTTCAATGATAGTATAAATATGTATAGCAATATTGGGTTAGTTACACTAATTGGCCTAGTTACCAAAAACTCTATTATGCTAGTTGAATTCACCAATCAACTCCGCCATGAAGGCAGAACAATTGCTCAGGCAGTAATTGAATCAGCAAAACTTCGCTTGCGTCCAATTCTTATGACAAGTATTGCTACTATATGTGGAGCTATACCGCTGGTTTTAGCTAGTGGTGCGGGAGCTGCATCGCGTAATTCTATAGGCTTAGTGATTATTGGCGGGATGCTACTGGGAACTTTATTTACAATTTTTGTAATTCCCGTTTTGTATCAGACATTTAAGAAAGATACTGCTCAAATAAATTTTGATGAGGCTTGACCTAGTGAGAGTTCTTGGTATCGATCCTGCACTAACTTGTCTTGGCTGGGGAATTATTCTCTCTGAATCTCCTAAGATACATTATATATCTAGCGGTATTGTAAAGACTGATGCTAAGACACCTATTCATAACAGGCTTGCATATATAGTCACCTCGATTGAACAAATAATTGAACTTTATAAACCAGAAGCAATAGCGATGGAAGAAACATTTGTAAATGTTAATGCAATATCTTCGTTAAAGCTTGGGTACGTTAGGGGAGCATTAATGTCAGTAATCGGCAAAACCGGGTTACCCTATTATGAATTCCTTCCTAATAAAATTAAGAAAACAATAGTAGGCGTTGGGCATGCGGAAAAAGAACAAGTCAAGCATATGGTAAAAATAATAATGTCTGGAGCTATGGAACATATTACTCTTGATGAAGCTGATGCTTTAGCAACGGCTTATACCTGTTTAGTTCATCAAAAACAACTACAACAGGTAAATGTGCTAAAAAAGATACACACTTTGTAGCACTTATAGTTTCTGAATAGTTAACAAAAAATAGACTTTACCTTCTGTTAATGTTTTTATATGCTACCCATGGAGCAAATAGTTAGTATATTAATGTTCATCAAAATTTGCTAATTTATATAATATTTAATTAATAGAAATAATCATGACAAAAAAATTACTTTTAACCACAGCTTTGGTATCGGTACTTTCTTCAGGAACAACAGCTTATGCTACTGATTTTGAAATTGCATATAATGGGAATAATACTTATACTTTTGATGGGAAAAACTACGCTAGCCTTACTCTTTTACGCCAAGAAGTCGAGACTCGTATCCAAGATGGTAGAATTGTTATTGCGAATGATGATGTTAACATTAAAAAAGATACTCAAAAAACTTTTATTGTTGATTTAATTGCTAATAAAAACAATGTTAGAGATCAGTTTTCTTCATTAGCAGCAGCCATTTCTGGCGAAAATGAAGCTGAAGTAAGTAAATTTTTAAATGAATTTGCTAGGGTTGTATCATTACTACCAGTAGAGGCGCAGAATGAACTATTTGATACTATAGACTTGGATGACATCGGGGAATTTGATGAAGAAGAACTGCAAGATACTCTTGTGTACATAGAAAGAGCGGTAAATGAGAAAGAGAGCACTAAACTGACTGACTCAAACTTCTCTACAATAGAAAGTAAACTCTTGGCTGAAAACTCTTCTATAAAAAATCTTCTTGAGGAAAGAGATAATTTGCTTAAATCTGCAACCACTCTATCTACAGAACAAGCCAGTAGGTTGGATACAATATCAAAGCAAATAGGTAGTCTAAAAGAGTTTGTTGAAACAAGAAATGCTAAAGAGACTCAGGAAAATCTAAAGCAACGTATTGCTTTAATTGAACTAGCAGTAAGTTCAAACGAAAATAATACTTTAAGTGCGAAAGCGGTAGCTGACTTAAATCAGTTAAAAAGAGATATTGATAAATACTTAGTTAGAAGTATTACAGATACAACTACACTACCTAATGTACAAAAATCAGACACAGCAGTTTCAGAAGGCTTAATGAATTCCCTCGTAATCTCAAGAGGAGTTGTTGACTCAAGAATTAGTGGCTTTTCTGCCGTTTCTGCGGGTGACTTAATGCAAGCTTATGGTGTTTGGGCTCAAGGCAGTATGTCAAGAGGTACTCAAAAAGCCTATGGTAATGCACCTGGATACAAATTAGACCAAAAAGGCATTACAATAGGTGCTGACACTGGAGATGAGACTTTTCTCGGTTTGGCATACTCATTTTTTATGAATGATATAAAAAATAAAGCTAACACTTCTAATAAAGAAGATATTAAATCTCATATGGTTACTGTTTATGGTAAGTTTGATGTAACTAATGAAGTGTTCGTAAGTGGACAAGGACAATATGGTAAATCTAACATCAAGAAAAAAAGAGCCACGGGTGATCTGGCAAATAATATAGCTAGTGCAAAAACTAATGCTACTTCTATGGCAGCAAAACTTGAAGTTGGATATAACTACGAAGTTGCTCCTCAAACCTACTTAGTACCTACTGTCGGTGCTTCTTATGCGAATGTTGAAATTAAAGGTTATAAAGAAACTGGTTCTGGTTTAAACAGATCTGTTGCAAAAAGAACAACTAACAGAACTTCTGGTATAGCTGGAATTACGGCAAAATACGTTGCTGATATGGGTTCAATGAAAGTGATTCCTGAAATTCATGCAAACGTGGATTATGCTTTCAACACTAAAAATTCAGCTACTTCAGTGACCATTATTAATGGTATTGATGCTATTGCTACACCAGCAGAAAAGATCTCTAAAGGTTTTTATACCGTTGGTGGATCTCTAAAAGGAATCCAATCAGATATGTATGAAATCTCATTAGGATATGATCTGGGTCTAGCAAAAAAATTCCAATCACATACTGGAACATTAAAGCTAAGAGTTAATCTATAATATTTACGCTTTAGAATTTGATAAAAAAGTAGCGCTTGTAATTAAGCGCTACTTTTTTTTATGCCAAATCTTAAATTAAATGTGTCGCTTTTTAAAAACTGCGCAAAATTGCCTTCCAAAAATGTTATCTTGTAATGAATGGCCAGGAATGGATAGCGTATTGGCAACCCGGTCTAGTGCTCATCACATACTTATAGTACCATCTTTTTTTATTTAGAAAAGGATGGTATCACTATGAGTAAGAAGAGAAAGCAGATTTCGCATGAGATAAAATCTCGTATATTATCAGA
>JAIOYD010000078.1 GCA_021741285.1 Rickettsiaceae bacterium
GCATCATTTCTTTATATTTACCTTGAGTTACAGGCAGAGTATAAACCTTTCCATTACGCTCAATATAACCAATAGCATTATCATCAGTACCCATAAATTTTACGGGCACTGGGGAGCTCACCTCAGTTAACTTGCCAGCATCATCGTAGTGAGCAGTAAAATACACCGCATCCTTTGCCGAAATATTGTTACCATTTTCATCTTTCACGGCCATTGAAAAATGCGCTGGCCCCTTACCATCTTCAAGTTTTTTTGGAAACTCTATTTGTCTATAGCTTTTAACAGTTCTTGTCGTTCCATCTTCAAGCGTAACTTGTGTTGGTGCAGCATTAACAGTAGTTTCTTTTAGAGAGGCAACAATATCTCCTGCATCGTTCTTGATTTCAGCAATACGAAATTTGGTGCCTGTTTCCTGCGCCCACCCAACATTTTTAAAAGTATCTATCTTGTGTACTTCCCTGTAACCCTCGACCTCAATCTTATTCATTGCTGATTGAGCTTCTTTGGTTTTCATCACTTCTTTTGTGGCAGCCTTCCCCTCTTTTGTTCCCAAGTAAGCTCGTATTTCTTCTGGAGTTTTTTTGTTAAAGGCAACCCCATCTTCTACACTCATTGTCTTTGCAATCTCTCCTTGCAAATAGGCTTGCTGCTTTGTTATTACGTTATCACGAATAGATTGAGTGATTTCATCGCTACTAACTAAACCCATGGTGTCTAGTGCAACTTCTACCTCAGGCTTTTTTAAAGTAACATTCTCTACCACAGGACTCACAAGAGCTTGCTTAGTGGGATCGTTTTCATGATACTTATTAACTAAGTCAAGAATAGGTTGTGCTTGCTCTGGTGTTAGGTTTTTGACAACGTTATCAAGGTATTTTGTTAAAGTTGGTAAGTCATCCTTATCCCTAATATGGGCAACACTTTGACTTAGTTCAGCTACCATCAATAATTCTGGGGCATCTAATTTTCTACCAGCTAACCCTTCTAACTCTGCAGTAATTTGTTTATTAAGCTCATTAGCTTTAATAGACTCCTTAAATGGTGCCAGAATAGGGCTTACAAGAGCTTGTTTAGCTGGATCGTTTTTATGATACTCTTCTATACGGCTACTAACAGTACTGACGTGTCCTGGTGCCATTTCAACAAATTCTTCAAGAGCTTTGCTGAACCGTGCTGGCCCGTCAGGATCTCCAATATTTTTTAAGCTGGAGGTTAGTTCCGCTACCTTTTGCATTTGGAAGTCATCTAATCTTGAAGATCCGCCCAAATCTTTGATAACAGCCCCCAAAAAGTCATTAGCTTTAACAGGTGCCAGAATAGGACTTACAAGAGCTTGTTTAGCTGGATCATTTTTATGATACTCTTCTATACGGCCACTAACAGTACTGACGTGTCCTGGTGCCATTTCAACAAATTCTTCAAGAGCTTTGTTGAACTGTGCTGGCCCGTCAGGATCTACAATATTTTTTAAGCTGGAGGTTAGTTCCGCTACCTTTTGCATTTGGAAGTCATCTAATCTTGAAGATCCGCCCAAATCTTTGATAATAGCTCCCAAAAAGTCATTAGCTTTAGCTTGTGCAAGCTCGACCTTATGAACTTCTTCAAATTTACCAATAGCCTCACTTACCATGCCATGAGCGCTACTATCTATGGGATGATAGCTTGCAATTAGTGCGGTAACAGGACCGAGTGTGCTGGCCTTTAGGCCAGTTTCCTCAAGGAGTGATTGAAGGCCTTGATTTAACGATTTCAAAGCTTGCTCATTATTAGAAGACAAATCTTCGGCTAGGGCGGTTACCTGCTCTGCTTGATTTCGAGTTAAAGGTTTGCCTAATGCTGTTTGTAACGCAACAACGAGCTCGCTCTCAAGCTTTTGTTGTGGAGTTTTTGGTGGTTTCATTATTAAAGCTCATAATTAGTGTTATTTGGCATATTCTACATACGCTCAATTATGAACTAATGGTATTTTATTTCATAATCTAATTCAACTAATTACATCAAATACTAATCATAATGTTATTTATATTTGACAAAAACTCTACGTTTGTTGTCATCAACTATTTCAATGTTAATTGCAATGATATCATTTGGCAAAATTGCCTTTATAAGTTCTGGCCATTCAATAAGGCATACATTAGCAGTCATAGCTTCTTCAATTCCTAGTTCATAAATCTCAGAAGGATTTTTAAGGCGATAGAGATCGTAGTGGTAAATAGAGCAATCATTCCAATCGTAAATTTGAAGTAAGTTAAATGTTGGACTTGTAACATTTGTTTCAGGTCCGCATAGTTGTTTGATGATCTGCCGGCAAAGGAATGTTTTGCCGGCACCAAGATCCCCACTAAAGGTTATTATATTGCCTGGTTTAATCTCATTTGCAATTTGAATAGCTAAATTTTTAGAATCTTCTTCATTATATAGAATATATTTTCCAGCTTGAAGTGACATTTATCTAACAATTTGAGTTACGAATGTTGGCCTAATATCAATATTTTTTGCATGCATAGAGAATGCAATTAGCTTATCTGTCAAAGATTCATGCATTTTGTGAATACCTACTGAATTACCAGAAAGTACTAAAGCCGAATGAATTCCAGACCTATTCGCGCCCAGAATGTCAGTTTCAAAAGTATCGCCAATCATCAATATTCGATCTTTACTTATTTGGGGTTTGCGTTGAAAAACAAGGTCATATATTGATGTTTCTGGCTTACCAGTATAAATCACACTGCCACCATGTTGTTCTATTATCTTGGCGAAATGGCCAGGACAGTAGCGCAAAATACCATGTTTTGGTATAGTTGTATCTGGATTAGAGCAGATATTTAACAAATTTGGTATTTGTGCTGCCCTTTTTAAAAACTCATCAAACTCGTGAATATCTTCATGCTCATCACGAAACACACTTAGCAATAATATATCTGCTTCATTTATATTGTTGATAGCTAGATAATCTATTTCAAGCAAAATGTCGTCATTCCGATCTGAACCAAGATGGAATATTTTGGGAATTTGGTCATTTAGTGATGATTTTCTGTAATCAACTATAAGCTGTCTTGCTACATCTCCTGACGTGATTACCATCGGGGGTGTTGCATCCAAAACGCCCCAATTTCTTAAATTTCTAGCCACTATGAAGTCTGGCCTAGGTGCATTACTCAAAAAAATAACATCTTTCTTTTTGATTATTTTATTTAGTACTTCGACTACTCCTGGATAGGTTTCTCCTCCTTCTATTATAACGCCCCATAGATCAAATAAAAATAGATCATAATCATCAATGCATTCTTCAATATGGGTTAAGTTTAGTTTAGTCATAATTCTCTCCATTTTTATAGTATTTTTCCTTTTAAAAACTACGACCCTATAGTATAGTGAGCCCATAGTTTTTTATCACGTTAGGGATACAAATGTCAAATCTACAAGAAGTTAAATCGTCAGACTATGATGCAGACTCCATTAAAGTTCTAAAAGGTCTAGAAGCTGTTCGTAAAAGACCTGGTATGTATATCGGCGATACGGATGATGGTTCTGGTTTACATCACATGGTATATGAGGTTGTCGATAACGCTATAGATGAAGCACTGGCTGGTCATTGTGATCTTGTACAGGTAATTCTCAATAAGAATGGCTCGGTAACCGTTCGAGATAATGGTCGTGGTATTCCTATTGATATTCATGAAGGTGAAGGAGTGTCGGCAGCTGAAGTGATTATGACTCAGCTCCATGCAGGTGGTAAATTCGATCAAAACTCATATAAAGTGTCTGGTGGATTACATGGTGTAGGTGTTTCCGTGGTAAATGCCCTTTCAGATTGGCTGGAGCTTAGAATTTGGCGGGACCAAAAGCAGTATCTTATTAGATTTAAAGATGGAGCAGCAGAAGCGCCATTGAAATTAGAATTTGATAACGTGGCTCAAAAGGGTACGGAAGTCACATTTATGGCTTCTGTAGAGATTTTTAAAATCATCGAATTTCATTTTGTTACTCTTGAAAATAGATTACGGGAACTTGCGTTCCTTAATTCTGGTGTACGTATTCTATTGATTGACGACAGGTTTGATCCAAAACAAGAAATCGAATTTCTATATGAAGGTGGTGTTCAAGCTTATGTTGAGTATATTAATCGTAGTAAAATTGCTCTTCATCCATGTATCTCTTTATCTTCAAGCGAAGATGAAAGGGGTATGAGCCTTGATTTTGCAATGCAATGGAACGACTCTTATCACGAAAATATTCTTTGTTTTACAAATAATATTCGCCAACGTGATGGTGGCACTCACCTATCAGCTTTTAAATCTGCTTTAACTAGAGTTATTAGTTCTTACGTTGATAAAAATGGTTTAGCAAAGAAAATGAAAGTAACTTTAGCGGGGGACGATTCAAGAGAAGGTTTAGCATGCGTTCTTTCAATAAAAGTTCCTGATCCCAAATTTTCATCTCAAACAAAGGATAAGCTTGTTTCTTCAGAAGTAAGACCAGTTGTTGAGTCAGCGGTATACACAAAGCTTCTGGAATGGTTTGAAGAACACCCTATTGAAGCAAAAGCTATCGTTGGTAAGATAGTTGAAGCTGCTAGTGCAAGAGAGGCCGCACGCAAAGCAAGAGAGTTGACCCGAAGAAAATCAGCTCTAGAAATATCAAATTTACCTGGTAAATTAGCCGATTGCCAAGAAAAAGATCCAGCTCTATCAGAACTTTTTATAGTTGAGGGAGATTCCGCTGGCGGTACTGCAAAACAAGGTAGAGACAGAAAAACTCAGGCTATACTTCCTTTGCGGGGTAAAATTCTAAATGTTGAAAGATCTAGATTTGATAGAATGCTTGGTTCTGAACAGGTTGGTACCTTAATTACTGCTCTAGGAGCCGGAATAGGACAAGAATTAGATACAAATAAAATTAGATATCACAAAATTGTTATCATGACGGATGCGGACGTTGACGGATCTCACATCAGGACTTTGCTGCTGACCTTCTTTTATCGTCATATGTTGCCTATTATTGAAAATGGATATTTATATATAGCTCAACCTCCTCTTTATAAAGTCAAACGCGGCAACTCTGAAACATATCTGAAGAATGAGCAAGCTTTGCAAGAATATCTTATTAATAGCGTTCTAAATGACACGCATATTGAACTTAATGATGATAATTTTTTAACTGGCGAAGCTCTGAAAGATTTACTTAATCAAATTACTATTTTAGGTGAGAGACTAAATTCGTTATCAAGAAAATTTGATCCATTGATTGCCGAATGTTTAGCAATCAACGATCTGCTTACCCCGGAATCTTTTTCTGCCAATAAAGCTCCTGTGCTTTTAGCAGCTTTGTCGCTTCTCAACCAAGGAGAACTTGAGCCCGATAAAACTGATTGGGAAATAGCCGTTCTGAGTGACAGTATAGAGTTTTATAGATTTGTCAGAGGTGTAAGGATTAGCAAAATGCTTTATCGTGCTCAAGCTGAATCTCCTGAATTTGTTCAGATTAATAAGATCGGCAGTGCATTTAAGAATTTATTTATTGGTGGGTGTAAGATCACAATTAAAGGACAAAACTATAATTTATCAACGCCAAGCAAATTGCTTGCTTTTATAATTGAACTTGGGAAAAAAGGTCTAGCTATTCAACGGTTTAAAGGTCTAGGAGAAATGAATGCAGAGCAGTTATGGGAAACTACCCTTGATTCTACAAAACGTACCCTATTACAGGTAAAGGTAGGTGATGTCGATGAGGCTGAGCAAGTAATCTCAACATTGATGGGAAGTGTTGTTGAACCAAGAAGAGATTTTATCAATGCTAATGCATTAAACGTTACTAATTTGGACGTATAGACGCTGTCTTATTTGCCAAATGTAAATTCTGAGGTTGGGCAGGGGGATGAGTGGTTAGTAACAAAGCACCAATTACCCGTCAATTTAGCACACACAAACGTATTTATAGCAAATATAAATAGTCATTCCTAAAATAAAATGCAAAACTTTAAAAAACTCAATTGAAAATTATGGAAATAGGTATTTTATCACGAGGCCCAACAATTTATTCAACACGTAGATTGATTGAAGTGGCAGAAAAAAGGGGTCATACTGTTACAGTAGTTGATCCACTTAAATGCTTTATGAATATCACTGCTAATAAGCCAGATGTGCACTATATAAGTGATAAAGTAGAGAGATTACTAGAGTTTGATGCAGTAATTCCACGAATTGGAGCATCTATTACAGTATTTGGCACGGCAGTTTTAAGACAATTTGAAGTAGCTGGAGTTTATGTATTAAATGGTTCAGTTTCTATCACTAGATCAAGAGATAAATTAAGAGCGCATCAACTTCTTGCTAGGAAAGATGTGGATATACCTGTTACAAGCTATGCCCACTCAGGTAGTGCTACTAGAAGCATCATAAAATCTGTTGGAGGTGCCCCGTTGATAGTTAAGGTGACTGAAAGTACCCAAGGAAAAGGGGTGTTACTTGCAGAAACCACTAAGGCAGCAGAAAGTTTAATTAATGCGTTTTTGGATTTACAAGCTAACTTTTTAGTGCAAGAATTTATTAAGGAGTCTGCGGGTAGTGATATACGTTGTTTTGTAATTGGTGATAAAGTTGTGGCAGCTATGAAAAGGCAAGGTCCGGAAGGAGAGTTTCGGTCTAATCTGCATGCAGGGGGCACCGCCCACCCAGTAAAAATAACTCCAAAAGAGCGAATAATGGCCGTGCAAGCTGCAAAAGTTTTGGGACTTAAGGTAGCTGGTGTGGATTTGATCAGATCTGCTAGGGGTTCTCTTGTGCTCGAAGTAAATTCATCTCCAGGCTTAAATGGGATAGAGGGTGCAACAGGCAAAAACGTTGCAGATGCAATCATTGAGTTTATTGAGAAAGATATTATTAAAAAATCAAAAACTAGAATATTTATGAAAGGATGATTGTTCATGACCAAAGTGCTAACTATAGATGGCGTTACGATAAAAAAAGGTGAAAGAAAATACCTTGAAATGCATATTGCGAAGCTATTTGATAATACTGAGATG
>JAIOYD010000079.1 GCA_021741285.1 Rickettsiaceae bacterium
CGTTGTGCGCTTGATTCCCGTCAATCTGCGAAACTCTTCTTGGGCTTCACACTTTATTTGTTCAAACCTCATCTAATATCCTTGCTTTAAAAGCAACCAGTTTAATCAATCCCTGCGGTTATGCAAGAGGTCTATTAAAGCAGCCAGTCCGCACAACACAGCAAATACAAAAATAATGCGCCGAGCACTAAATCGATCTAGTAAAATTGCAACTGGGATTTGCATCACGGAATATCCATAATAATAAAATGCTGCAAGCATCCCAAAATGGCTAGCATCTATAGAAAATTGATCCATGATTTGGTTCATCATCAAACCGGGCCAAAGACGTAAAATAAACTGATAAGCAAAAAAAAGTAACGGAAAAAGCCACATAAAAAATGGCAAGTATTTATGTCTTAGAGTAAGCATATGCACCTCATTGTAGGAATGAACTTAAAAATTAGACTAGTAATAAAAAATGAGCGTGAGAATATGTATCGGCCTTAGCCGATAATAATAAGAGAAATAATAGTGATGTTAAAACGGTTGTAGTACATCGAATTATTTAAACACATTTATAAGTTTAGGTTACAAAACCACTTTCATTGGTGCACAGTTCGTTCACAAGGTCAATAAGTACTTAATTGACTTAAGTCCAATTAGAACTATCTGACCATTTCTTATTTGCTGCGATAAAATAGGGATTTTTAAAACCCTCTTTTGCATAGCTCATCTCTTTACCAACTAATGTACAAATTCTTCCTCCAGCAGCCTTAACCAGAGCGTGGCCAGCGGCAGTATCCCATTCCATAGTTGGGCCAAATTTAGGGTAAACATCCCCTGCTCCTTCAGCGATCATGCATAACTTAACAGAACTTGGCACTGCAATAATTTCAGAAAACTCATTTTCTTTTAAATAATTTTTGGTTTCAGAGTTAAAGTTATGGGAACTAACCACAGCTATAAATCCATCTTGTTTATGCGGATTGTTGCCAACAATTTGACCATTCTCTTGTATACAAAGGTTCATGTTCTCGTCAGTAAAATAAAGCCGATCCTTGGCTGGAAGATAAACAAAACCAAACGTTGGTATTTTATTATCTATCATCGCTATATTTACAGTAAAACTATCATTATTTTTGATAAAACTTCTCGTTCCATCAATTGGATCAATAAGCCAAAATTGCTTTTTATCCGTTATATCAACTAATGGCCTCTCTTCACAAATAACAGGTATAGAGGGCATAATTTCCTGTAACCTAGTGAATATATAATCACTAATTTGTATATCCGCATTAGTCACAGGAGAGCTATCTTTTTTAGTTTTTATTTCAAGACCACACTCTCTAGTTTCAATAGCAATTTTACCAGCTACTATTATTATTTCTTTTACCGCTTGAATAAGCATCTTGTCCATTTTGCATACGCTATTTTGTTATTCCATCAAAAGTTATACTCTTTACAACTATGGTATAGCTTTAGGGAAGGAGGAATTATTTATCTATGTTTTAAACTAGCCATATATGTATTAACTAGCAAATAGGCTACTGTCATGGGCCCCACTCCACCCGGAACCGGTGTAATATACTTTACATGATCTTTTACGCTTTGAAAATCTACATCACCTACCATCGTGCATTTATTATCCAAGACTAAGCGATTAATCCCTACATCTATCACCACAGCATTCGAATTAAAATACTCTTTCGTAAGGAATTTAGGTCTACCAATTGCTGATACTACAATGTCCGCTCTGGATGTAATAGATGCCAAATCTATAGTTTTTGAATGACAAATCATGACACTACAATCTTCCTTAAGAAGTAAAGCTGCAAGGGGGCGGCCAACAATATTTGATCTACCAATCACTACGACATTTTTGCCAGCTAAATCACCTACGCAAGACTTGATTAATGCAAGACAACCTCTTGCGGTACATGGCACAAAACCATTCTCGAATGGACTATACAATAACCCTATATTTATTGGATGAAATCCGTCTACATCTTTGTCTGGATGCACAGCCATTATTACTTTTGCTTTGTCGATATGATTGGGTAATGGAAGCTGGATAATAATTCCAGAAATTTCTGGATCATTGTTTAGCTGACTAACCTCACTTAACAGCACTTTTTCAGGCAAATCACTATCAAATTGTTTGAGCTCAGTCAGTATACCAATTCTTAAAGCCGCCTTAATTTTATTTTGAACGTATATTGTACTAGCGGGATCATCTCCAACTAATATTATAGCAAGTTTAGCTGGCCTAAATCCTTGCTGCTTGTCATTCTCAATTTTGGCTTTTAAATCCGCGAGAATTATTTCGCTAATTTCTTTACCATCTATTATAATAGCTTCTTTTATCACGGATTTTACTTTTATTAATTAGCATTATCTAATAAGCATGTTTTAGAATCACTTTTTAGTTACCACTCCCCTCTTACTATAATGATCTCTGCGCTTAATGGTACCCTGTAGTTGCTTTCTATACAGAATCTCCGGTAACTCTAATAATATCTGCTCCACAATTCATAAGTTTTTTTTCCAAAGATTGATACCCCCTATCCAAGTGATAGACTCTTCTCACTTTTGTTTCCCCATAAGCGCAAAGCCCAGATATAACAAGAGAAACTGATGCTCGCAAGTCGCTAGCCATCACTTCTGCTCCGGTCAATTCCTTTACACCATGAACTATAGAGTTATTTCCATTAATTATAATATTTGCTCCCATTCTACACAACTCAGGTGCATGCATAAATCTATTCTCAAAGATATTCTCAGAAATAATAGATACTCCATCAGAAAGTGTCATAAAGCTCATAAACTGAGCCTGAAGATCAGTAGCAAACCCTGGGTAAGGCTGAGTAGAAATATTCACTGGCTTAATTACTCCTTTATGACTAATGCGAATATAATCTTGCCCACATTCTATCATAGAGCCAGCTTCTTTCATTCGCTCAGCAAGATTTTCTATTATATCATAATTAATTCCTCTAAGTATAACATCGCCACGAGTTGCTGCAACCGCTAACATATAAGTACCAGCTTCAATTCTATCGGGAATTACTCGATGAGTTGCTCCATGTAACTTTTTCTTACCAACAATTCGAAGCTCACTGGAGCCAATACCTTCTATTTCTGCTCCCATTTTTACGAGGCAATGACACAAATCTGAAATCTCCGGTTCTTTGGCGCAATTTAAGAAATATGATTCTCCTTCTGCAAGAACAGCAGATAGTATGGCATTAATAGTAGCTCCAACAGACGGCTTAATAAAAGCAAAATGACATCCTTGCAGCTTACCAGCACAACTAGCATGAATATATCCATCCTTAATTTTTATCCTCGCCCCGAGCGCTTCCATAACAGCAATATGCAAATCAACTTGTCTTGCACCAATGGCACAGCCACCGGGTAGAGATACTTTAGCTTTACCAAATCTTGCTAAAAGTGGGCCAAGAACCCAAATTGACGCCCTCATCTTACGAACGATGTCATAAGGAGCTGTATAATCCCGTATATTAGAAGAAGATAAATTTAAAGAGTAACTATCATCCTCTGAATCAATAAAGCTGATAATAGAGCCATGATTTTCCAATAAAGCCTTCATAGTAGCTATATCCGACAGCTTTGGTACGCGAGTTAGTTGTAAAATATCCTCTGTCAACAAAGATGCCGCCATAATTGGCAGAGAGGCATTTTTAGAGCCACTAACATTTATTTCACCAATAAGAGGTTTTCCACCTTTTATTAAAATACTATCCATACTAAAACCTTAATTTTTACCGCAATTATGAGAGAGTACCCCACAGCAGTTGCTCTGGCAGGGCAAAACTACTCTTCGCCATTACTACCATGTAGGTTTTTTAAGACTCAAAATGTAGATGGGGGATACCTTCGAAAGACACAACAGCCTTTGATGGTATTCCCCCTGATATTTTGCAATTATAGTTTATTTTTTGTCTTCCTTTTCTCCAAGGGCAGCACCTAAAATATCACCAAGACTTGCTCCACTATCAGTAGAACCGTATTCTTTAATCGCTTTATCACGCTCATCAATTTCCAAAGCCTTAATTGATAAATTTAACCTACCGCCATTTTTTTCAATAGCGATAATCTTAGCATCAATCCTATCACCTTGGGCAAATCTTTCTGGTTTTTGCTCAGATCTTTCAGCAGAAAGCTCGGTTTTCTTAATAAAACCAGTAGCATTTTCCTCAACTCTTACTTCTACACCGTCATTGTTTGTACTTATTACTACGCAAGTTACAACCATATTCTTTTTGTAAACTTCGACAACAACTGCTTGATCCGGTTCTTCTGTAAGCTGCTTAATACCGAGTGCTACTCTATCTTTCTCTATGTCTATATTAAGAACCTTACACTCAACTTCATCACCTTTATTATAGCTCTTTAATAACTCTACTCCGTCATTTTCCCAACTAATGTCAGATTCATGAATCATTCCATCTGTGTTCTCATCCAAAGCAACGAACATACCAAAATCAGTAATATTCCTAATTGGAGCTTTAATAATACTGCCAACAGGATTTTGTTCTGCAAATTTAACCAGGGGATTATTCTGACATTTTTTAATACTTAAAGAAATTCTATGTCTTTCAGTATCAACATCCAGAATGACAAACTCAACTTCTTGGCCTATATTCAATAATTTTTTAGGATTTTGACTTGACTTACCCCAAGCAATTTCAGAAGAATGAACTAGTCCTTCAATACCATCTTTAAGTTCAATAAATACACCGTAATCAGCAATGTTAGTAATTTTACCGGACATAACTTTGCCAATTGGAAACTCTTCAGTAATATTTTCCCATGGATTTGCATCTAGCTGCTTCATACCAAGAGAAATCCTCTTGGTCTCTTCATTGAACTTAATAACCATAACTTTTACATCTTGGCCAAAACTTAGCACCTCAGAAGGATGGTTAATTCTGCTCCAAGAAATATCTGTTACGTGTAACAATCCATCCACACTTCCAAGATCCACGAATGCGCCGTAGTCAGTAATATTTTTAACAACTCCATCAAGAACATCACCCTCTTTAATATGAGCAAGCATTACTTCTCTCGCTTCAGATCTTGACTCTTCAAGAATAGCTTTTCTTGAAACCACAATATTACCAAGCTTTCTATCCATTTTAAGAATCTGGAAAGGCTGCGGTATATTCATAAAAACTGTTGGATCTTTGATTGGCCTTACATCTGCTTGGCTACCAGGTAAGAACGCAATAACTCCGTCTAAATTCACTGTAAAGCCGCCTTTAACCCTACCAAATATGGTGCCAGTAATGTTTTCTGCTTTTTCAAATTTTCTTTCAAGCTTAATCCATGACTCTTCATGAATTGCTTTTTCACGACTAAGGACAGTTCCTCTTCTACCTTCAACTTTTTCTACATATACATCAACGATGTCTCCAACTTTAGGAAGCTCTTGTCCCTTTATTAATTGAAATTCACTAACAGCAATTCTGCCTTCATTTTTTAGTCCTACATCAACAACAATCACTTCGGAAGTAG
Organism: Rickettsiaceae bacterium; assembly: GCA_021741285.1. Lineage (GTDB taxonomy): Bacteria > Pseudomonadota > Alphaproteobacteria > Rickettsiales > Rickettsiaceae > Megaera_A. The sequence goes on from JAIOYD010000079.1 coordinate 5,521, forward strand.
TTTCTACTACCTGGCCTTTTACTACGGAACCTTCTTTTACGTGTGAAGTAGTTACAGTTTCAAGTAATTTTGCAAAATCTTCGTCTGAAGGGTTAACATTTTCAAGCTGAGGAACAAATCTTTTTTTTGTGGTCATAACAATTCATATTTCATGACTAAATAAATGCCAAATTTAGCCAAGTTTTAAGTTAATAAAATAAAGTAAATCAAAGGCACTTAAACTTATGATGACTTACTAACAATATCTTTTATTCTTTGGATTACTTGATCTGCGGTAAGATTAGTTGTGTCAATAATATAAGCATCACTTGCTGGTATCAAAGGCGCTATTGAGCGCGACATATCTCGCTCATCTCTACTTTTCAATAAATCCAAAACGTCGCTGAGTATACAATCTTTTCCAGCATCGCGCAACTGTTTATATCTACGCACTGCCCGGACTTCTGCAGACGCAGTAATAAAGATTTTTAGGTCTGCATTTGGAGCAATAATTGTTCCCACGTCTCGCCCCTCCATAATTATTCTAGGAGTTATTTGAATTAGTTTTTTTAAGTAAATACCTAAATTTTGCCTAACCTCTGGCAATATCGATAGCTTCGAAGCAAACTCCCCTATTATCTCAAGATTAAGATCTACACCCTTAGTTCTTGAAATAAGATCTACATTTCGTGATAACTCTATAATTGTTTGCTCCTCTTCTGCACGGATATTTTCTTGTAAACATATATATGCAAGCCCTCTATAAACAATACTAGACGCAACATAAATCAATGTAAATTCTTCTGCCAACAAATGGGCTATGTGCCCTTTGCCTGAAGCACCAGGACCATCTAGCGCAATGACAAAATTCAAGTTATTATTGTATGCCTTATCTAACAAATTCATCTAATTACCATATTTTTCCTATGTTTTTATGACGTTTTTTATCTTTTAGCAAATTAAATTCTTGAAGTTTTATAAAATTAAGAGTAAAAAAACGGGATCTATATAGTTGTTCACTGACTGTGTAAGAAACACTTTATAATATTAAGGGCGATTAGCTCAGTTGGTTAGAGCGCTACGTTGACATCGTAGAGGTCGGAAGTTCGAATCTTCTATCGCCCACCATTAGACCTCTTAGGAAACTAATTTATAACAAGAAATTTAAAAGAGAACGGGGACAGAAAACCGCAGCGTCCTAAAGTACGTGAGGATTTGAGTACCGCTTTGACATATAAATTGCTATTAAAAATTAGTTTTCGAAGAGATCTATTGTATAGCCTATATTACAACACTAGTTTCTAGCTTCTAACCTCCTAATTAAGACCAAGTTACGCTCCCCTCGCACTCTGTTGGTTTCGCGACGTAGAAACGTTGCGCGATATAGTAAATCAACTTGAGATAGCGTAATTAAAGAAAGAAACTAGGGAGTCATATAAAGTATTAAAATGCGTAATTTGTTGCTTTATCCAACGTTTCATATTAGCCCAGAATTTTTCTATCGGATTCAAATCTGGTG
>JAIOYD010000080.1 GCA_021741285.1 Rickettsiaceae bacterium
GGAAGATTTATTAAAGAATTCCTCTCCAGAAGCAGTCCAGTCTATAGTAAACTATACTTACTTGAATGGTAAAGCTACTTTAAATAAAGCTAGAGAGTTTAATACTGGTAAGGACAGTGTAAATAAAGCAATGTTACAAAGAGCTTTATTAAAAGAAGGTAACACAGAATTATTACCTGCTGTAGATAAAAGTTTAAAAGGGTTCCAGGATGTTAATCCTACAAATAATGTTTCACCGGAATCAATAATTGAAAATGCAATCAATGCTGAAGAAAAATTACAAGAACTTGCCTTGATAAAAGCAACAGCTCTTGTTAATAGTATTGACCGTATCAAAAGTGCAAGTATAAATACATTAGGTGAGCTTAGAGTTATTGATGAAAATGCATCTTTAATAAACAATAGAAATGTTGTTGCTTTACTTGCCTTATATAGTTCTACAGCAAATTCTTGGATAGGTTTGATAAATGAAATAAATGAAATACTTGAAGACTATACATTAGGTACAGATAGTTTATTTTATCAAACTCTAAATGAAGTTTTGAACAATTCAACCATGATTGTTAAAAAGATTGGAGAAATATATAAGAAAAATAATGTTCAACTTTTTGTTCAGATTACTGGTTACATGACAGACTTTGTTCAAAACCAGTTAAATGATAACTTAAAGATAGCTCTAAAAAAATTACCTCTTGAGGAACAAGAAAACGAAGTTACTAATTTGTATAATAAAGTTATTAGCAATACTATAACAGATGCTGATTTGGAAAGACTTTACCAAAAAGGTGTTCCAAAAGAAGTATTAGATAGATTTGTTCAACAATATAATACTTATGTACTTAATGAAGATAAAATATCTGATATCTTATCCGGTAAAACAAAAGATGTAAGCTGGTTTAACAGATGGTTGGAATCTTATTCATCAAGTAATGACCCTATAGTAGGTTCACTTGCTATGTATATTCAGAATGAAAAAACTGAAGTGGAAAATGAAGTATGGAATAAGTCTCAAATATTTAGAAATGTCTTAGCTAAGCTTTTACCACAGGTTAATTTTAGTAAGTTAAATTCTTTACAAATTAGAGATATGGTAGCTACAAGAGACACCATCTTTTATATTGACAAGCAAACTGGAAAACCTGCTCCTAAAGAAGTATACACATTCCTTAATGAATTTGGTAATGGATGGAGATATGAAAAAGATAATTTAGAGTATGAATATGCTTTAGCTAAAGACAGTGGGGATAAAGACAAAACTGCAGAAGCTCTTGATAGATTAAGACAATTCAATAAAGCTTATATGTGGCAAGAATTTGTTCCAGAGCTTTATGAGAAAGATGATATCTTTAATGAATCTGAAATAGGAAAACTTGCATACTTAGCTAAGAAAACTGCTTTTGATAATTTCTTAAACTTACAAAACCAATTTGAAAAAGAACTTGAAAGATTTGAAAACTATAGTACTATAGAAGCAGCCTTTAGAGCATATCAACAACTGTACTCTTTACACTATGAAGATGCTACAGAAAAAGTTGATGATCCAGCTAATGGTATATATGATAAGTCTATTGCTGAATTACTTATTAAGCATAGAAATGCAACCAGTGAGTTTTATGAATGGGTTCCAATTCCTAATTCATTATCTACAGCATACAATGAATTTGTTACTGAATTAGAGGCTAAAAGAATAAAAAGAGATGATCCAAAATTTCAAACAGAACTAAGAAAATGGGAAAAACAAAACATTAAGATTAAATATTCACAAGAATTCTATGAAAGAAGAGCTAATCTTTTAAATAGACTTACTGAGATTCAAAAAAACATGAGAGAAAACATGAATTTGGATTTTGATATTTCTGGTGCATATAAAACTATTTCAGATTTAATTTTTACTTACCGTGATGAGTTTGGTCAACCAGATGCAGGTCAACTAGGTAATGATAGATTAGAAAAAATAAAAAACCTTGAGCAAGACATAGTAGATTTTAGATCTAAGTTTGATTATAGAACAGGTTTGTCAAAAGAAGATGCTGGTACATTAAGTTTTTTATTAGAAAAATCAAAAGTAGAAGACTTAGATACAAATGAAGCTATGCTTTTAAATGATCTAATTCAGAAACAAAAAGCTAAGGGGGTTGATGTAGAATTGGTTGAGGAAATGACTGATATTTTTAACTCCTTATCTAATTTATCCAGCAACCTTCCTACAGAATATTATTTAGATGCCTTAAATATGCGCTTATCTAAATTCAATGTTGTAGAAGTGACTGAAACAACAGTGGATAACTTTATTAATTCTGAAGAATTTACTGAGCTGCTTGTACAAGATGAAGAATTAAGAAAATGGTTTAACATAAATCATATTGAAGTTAAAAGATATGATAAAGGTAAAGAGGTTGATAAGTTCCAAAGAACTTCAGCTAACTCTGTGATGAGACCTAAAGATGGTAAATACTATGAAACTACTACAATCTTTGATAATGAAACCGGTGAAGAAGTTACTTTGCTTGGTGTTCCTAACGCAAGACATTCAAGAAGAGAAGTAAAAGACAAGTATAGAACTATACCAAGAGGTGCTATAAGAGAAGACTATATTGGTAAATATGTGGATAATAAAGGTGAATATTTACCTAGATTATTTCAACCAGGGACCAAATACAGTGCTGTAGATGATAGATTTATTGATAAGAGATACCAAGCTTTAAAAGCTAATCCTGACTCACCTGAATTTAAGTTATTAGAAGCTATCAAAGAGCATCATTTAGACATGCAGAAAAATGGTAGTAACTATGGTAAATTATATATGGATGTACCAAGATATAGTACTAAAAAAGGAGACTTCTATCAAGCATTCCAAAAAGGTCAATACGGGGATAAATTCAAAAACATTAACTCTAATGTTAAAGAATGGTTGAAGCAAAAATTTGGTAAGTCAACAGAAGATTACTTAAATGACTTAAATTATGATGCTGATAATAACTTAGTGAATACAGATTTAAATGGTGATGAGATATCATACATTCCTGTTACAGGTATATTTAATCTTGATGCTGATGTAGTTGATGCAGATATATTCAATTCATTGTTTAGATATGCATTGTCTCTTCAAACACAAAAACAATTATATAAATCATTACCTCTAGTTAAGTCAATTATATCCACACTGGAAGATCCAAAAAATCAACCTAAGAATTTACAGAAAAAATCTAAACAATTACAAGATGGTAAAAACAAAGTTAGAGCTTTTGTAAATTTAAAAACGGATACTTATAACAGATTAGAACAAATCAGATCTCTTATTGATAGAGAATACTTCGGTAGGAAAGTAGTAGGTATGGAAGAAGCAAACCCAAGACTTACAAAATGGTTAAGTAATTTAACCAAATGGTCAAGTAGATCTTCTTTGATGATGAATATACCTTCTGATTTAAAAAATCAGTTCTCAGGTTATGTTCAAACTATTATTGAATCTTCAGGAGGTAGATTTGTTACAGGAAAAGACTTAGCATTATCTTCAGCATGGGCTACTAAAGCTATGATGGATTGGACAATGAATGGTATGTACACAACAGGACCGGGAAATTTATCTAGTCAGTTAGTTCAAATATTTGATCCAAACTTTAAAACTACTGATGAGTATGGTAATACTGTTTACAAAAGTTTATTTAAAGATTTAATGAACTTTGAATGGACTTACATGCATAGAAAATTTGGTGAGATGGATGTAGCAATGAGATTATTTGGTGCATTCTTGTATGGTCAAAAACTTGAACAAGACTTAATAAGTGGTGATAAAGCTACAATAAGATATGTTGATGCATGGGAAACTGATGAGAATGGTGTTGCTAGATTAAAAGCTGGTATTCACCCAGGATGGAGTAATCTTTCAGTTTATCACACATACCAAAAAGGAGAAACTCTTGAAGAAATTGCTAAAAAATATAATGTAACAGTAGAAGAACTTAAAGCTAAAAACAGAATTAAATCTCAAATTCAATTAACAGAAGGACAAGAAATTGTCATTGCAAAATCTGAAAAGTATAAATTATTTAAAAACAGATTACAAGGTACTTCAAGAGCACTATTTGGGGTTTATGATGACTTTGGACAACCAGAAGGTAATAAGTTATTACTTTACAGAATGTTTTTCTTTATGAGAAAATGGTTTACTCCAATGTTTACTAATAGATTTGGTATGGATACGGCTAAAGAAAACTTTGGTGGTGCTAGATATGATTGGGCTTTAGGAAAAACTACAAAAGGTTTTTACATAAATTCATTACAGGTAATATACAGAGGTTTAAAATCTAAAGGTGTAGAGTTTCAATTCATGACAGAAGATGAAAAAGCTGATTTAAGAAGAGCTATGGCTGAAGGTATGATTGTTACTATGTCAGCATTACTAGCATCATTATTATTTGGCTATGAAGACGGTGATGAAGATAGATGGAAAAAAATAAAAGAAAGATCAGGACCAATAAACTCTGATAACTTTAATACATATGGTTTCCTTACTAATCATGCTCTCTTATTACTATTAGGAGTACAAGCTGAAACAGGGGCCTTTATCCCATTACCAAAAATTACTGTAAATGGTATATCAATTAACTTTGGTGCTGATGATTATTCAAAGTTATTAACTTCAACTAGTACAGCATTTAGTAATACGGTTCTTACTTATATGGAAATCTTTGGAGATATACTAAATTTTGCTACAGGAAGTGATGCAAATAAATACAAAAGAGATACAGGACCATACTGGTTCCAGAAAAAAGGTGAAAATAAAATTTACAAAAGAGTATTTAGTTTGTTAGGTTTCAGTGGTGGTACAGGAGATCCTGAAACATTGCTTAAAAACTTATCAAAAAGTGGAGGTAGAATTAGGTAATAATTAAAATCAAATATAATGGCAGCAAAAACAAAATCAGTGAAAGTTTCAAGACCGGGAGTTCACTCAAAGACAAAAATTTCAAAAAGTAAAATGTCTAAGAACTACAAAAAAATGTATAAAGGTCAAGGGAGATAGAAAAAAAAGGGAGAGCCCGAAAGCTCTCCCTAATTATTCCTCATCACAACAGTCACATTCTTCATCTGACTCTTGTTTACCATATTCATTATCAAACCATTCTCTAGCTTCTGCTTTAGTAGGTCTTTCATAACAACCACAATCCATAACAGTAGCACCTGCTAGGTATGCTTCAATCATAAGTTTTCTAAAAGCTCCGGGATGCATAATCATTAATTTAAATCATCATTACCAATATAGGTTTTTCTAATTCTTTCTCTTGTAATATTAAAAACACCTTTTCTATTTTCTCTAAACTTAAATCTATTGTAACTAATTGGACACATTAAATCCAATTTTATTACTCTTTTTCTGTTTCTGTTTTTATTATTTTTGCTCATACTCTTCTACAAATTGTTTTAAATTTGGTTTAAAATATTGTGGTCCTTTTAAGATTTTATAAAAAGTTTTCATATATTTGTTTTATGTGTTATACTTATTTAATAAAATGCACCATTAATAATAAATTTTATTATGGTGTTAGATGGGGTAATAAGCTTCCCCCTTCTCAAGATTTATGGATCAAATATTTTACTTCAAGCAAAATAGTAAAAAAATTAATTCAAGACTATGGAAAAGAATCATTTATTTTTGAAATAAGAAAAACTTTTAAAACTAAAACTGAAGCTATTTCTTGGGAAGAAACAGTTTTAAGAAGATTAAAAGTTTTGAAAAATTCAAATGTCTGGTTGAATAAATGTATATCAAAAGCTATAAGATATGATATACATCCTAAAACAGGTAAGCCTCTATCTACTGAGACAAGAAATAAAATTAGCAAATCCAATTTAGGTAAATCAAAATTTACAAATGAACAAAAAATATTAATGTCACTGAATAGAAAAGGTTCACTACATTGGAACCATGGTAACACATGGTCTAATGAAGTAAAACAAAAAAATTCAAATAGCAATAAAAATAATTGGCTTGAAATAAAAAAGGATCCAAAAGCCATGCAATTACACAAAGAAAAATCAATTGCTAAAAGTGTAAAAACATGGCTTTTAGAAAATCCAGCTGGTGAACAATTTACAATTACAAATCTGAATGCGTTTTGTAGAAACAATAAGTTATATGCATCTAATTTACATGCAAAAGGTCATTGTAAAGGATACAAACTAATTCAAAGATTATGATTATTATAAACAATAGGTTCTAATCTAGGAGGATGGTAAGATTTTCCTTTTAAGATTTTACCATCTTCTCTCATGATTGCTTTTCCATCTTCACCAACTTTACTCATGTTGCTTCTATGGATTTCATCAAATACTTTTTCTATTATATTTTGCATACCGTGTTTAAGTATTGTACCACACAAGATATATAACTGATCTCCAAGAGCATCTGCTATTTCTGTTAAGTCACCTTTGTCAGAAGCATCAAAATACTCATCATTTTCTTCAGCCATAAGTTTATGTCTTAACATCCACTCATGATTTTCTAGTAATCTTGGTTCAGTTCCATTTTCTTGTTTAAAAGTAATGTGGAAATGCTCTACACTTTCTAATTGTTTTTTCATAATTAATACATTATTGTTTTACCTAGTTTGTTTAATCCTTTTATGATGTCTTCTACACCATGACCTTCTCTATCTGTACGCTCTAGTATAGTTTTATATTTTGTACCTACATGTTTTGTAAAAAGTAAACAAGTTTCTAATAAGTAAGAAATGTATGGATCATTATATGTCAACTCATTAAGATCATTAATAATAGATTTTAACTTTGAGTAGTACAATACTAAAGCTGTCATTTCTTCATTCATAAACTTTATTTTTTCAGAAAATTCTCTAAAGATTTTTTGTAATTCCATTTGAGTATTTTCATCTTCTTTTACAAAATGTGTTAAGAACTCTGAACTAAACAATTCAACAACATAACCAGATTTTAAAAAATCTTT
>JAIOYD010000081.1 GCA_021741285.1 Rickettsiaceae bacterium
CTAGCTTTGATAGCGAATGTTTCATTGAAGAGCCGTGTGCGGGAAAATCGCAAGCACGGTTCTGTGGGGGTTACCATAGCATTAAAAACTAATTGTAATTTAAATATGGAGTAAATGTTATGGTTTCTACCCGACACTTACGTGTGTTGTTGCTCGTCATCGCTTATTATAGGCTTCGTATCCTAGTGTCCGGCATCAAATTCATCTGAATTAGCTAAACTTGCCTATTTAATATCTTTCCATACTCTCTTTTTAACTATGAAAAAAAATATAGTGAAGATAGAAAGAAAAATCATCACTTTCAAACCCATTGATTTTCGATGCTCCATTTCTGGTTCTGCCGCCCATTGCAAGAAGATAGTGACATCACGCGCCATCTGGTCAACGCTAGCTGGAGTACCATCCATAAAAGTTACTTGACCTTCAGAGAGCGGGGCAGGCATTGCTATTTGTCCACCTTCAAAATAAGGGTTGTAATTCAAACCTGGCATCATTTTAATATGTTCAGGAGGCTCTTGATAACCAGTTAGCAACGAATATAGATAGTTTGCTCCATCAGGTCTTGCCTTCACTATCAAAGATAAATCTACAGGAAGAGCTCCATTGTTTGCCGCTCTTGCAGCCTCTGAGTTGGGATAAGGTAATGCAAATCGGTCAGATGGTGTAGCAGGGCGGTCAAACATTTCTCCTACATCGTTTGGTCCGTCCTTAACATCTTTTTTGGCAGCTATTTCTTTTACCTCTGCGTCAGAAAAGCCTAAATCCTTAAGATTTCTGTAGTAAAGATGGTTTAGCCCGTGACAAGCAGAACAAACTTCCATATATACTTGAGCTCCTCTTTGAGCTGCTTGCCTATCAAATGTTCCAAAAGCCCCTTCAAATGGCCAAACTAGTTGTTTGTGTTGTGTAACAGTAGAGGCAATGGCAGGTGGAGTTATAAAAACTACCAGCATACTAGCAAGAAGCGGCAATACGATTTTATACATTTTCATATCTAATTACTAAATTATATCATCTTTATGCATTTTTTCTTCTTCCACACTATGTGGTAGAGGCAAAGGTTTTTCAAATTTTGAGATAGTAGGTATGATAATTAAAAAGTGGAAAAAATAATATGTTGCAGCAATTCTACTGATTGTTAGATAAGGTTCTTCAGCTGGTTTACCTCCAACATATCCTAGAACAAGGCAGTCTATTACAAAAATCCAAAAAGCCCATTTATATAGTGGTCTGTAGTTAGCGCTACGAACTATTGACCGGTCAAGCCAAGGCAAGACAAATAAAATCAGAATACTGCCAAACATCAACAAAACTCCACCAAGTTTCGAAGGGACAGCCCTTAATATTGCGTAAAATGGTAAGAAGTACCACTCTGGAACTATATGTGCTGGCGTTACCAAAGGGTTTGCGGGTATATAATTATCTGGATGACCAAGTAAATTAGGTTTATAAAAAATAAAATAGGCAAAAATCAGGAAGTAAATGCCAAAACCAAAGAAGTCTTTTACGGTGTAATAAGGGTGGAAAGGAATCATATCTTCTTTCTTTAGTTTTACCCCGGTAGGATTATTTGATCCATGGGTATGCAGAGACCAAATATGTAGTACTACCAGTCCAACTATAACAAATGGAAGTAGATAATGTAGGGAGAAAAATCTATTAAGTGTAGGGTTATCTACTGAAAAACCTCCCCAAAGCCAAGTGACTATACTTTCTCCAACTATCGGGATAGCAGAAAAAAGATTTGTAATAACCGTGGCGCCCCAATAACTCATTTGACCCCAAGGAAGTACGTACCCCATGAAGGCTGTCGCCATCATAGTTAAAAATATAATTAGACCTATTATCCATAAAAGTTCCCTAGGCTCTTTATACGATCCGTAAAATATACCTCTAAAAATATGCAAATACACTGCAACAAAAAACATTGAGGCTCCTACGGCATGCATATAGCGTAATAACCAACCATAATTTACGTTGCGCATGATTTTCTCAACGCTATCAAACGCATGGTCAACATGAGGTGTGTAATGCATTGCGAGTACTATTCCAGTAATTATCTGGATCATTAGGGCTATCCCAGCAATTGAACCTAGACTCCAAAGATAACTTAGATTTTTAGGAGTTTTATATACTGCAAAATGAGACATCCAAGAAAAAATGGGTAGTCTGTAATCAATCCATGCAATAATACCAGTTGATTTAGTAGACTGGTTATTTGTTTTGTTATTATTCATAATCAGCCAATTTTTATTTTAGTATCTGATAAAAACTCATAAGGAGGTACCGCTAGATTTAGAGGGGCTGGACCTTTTCTGACCCTACCAGACTTATCATAATGTGACCCATGACAAGGACAGAACCAGCCTTCATAATCTCCTTTATTAGCAAGAGGGACGCAACCCAGATGTGTACATATACCAATAGTAACTAACCATTTTGTATGGCCTTCCTTCACTCGCGCTGAATCAAGCTGAGGGTCAACTAAATCTTTTAAAGGAGTATTTACAACCTCTTGTATCTCTGCGTCGGTTCTATTAGTTATAAAAACTGGTTTTCCTCGCCATTTAACAGTCATAGTTTGGCCCGGCTCTACTTTAGAAATGTCAACTTCTATAGAGGACATAGCTAAGACATCTGCTGATGGATTTAATGAGTCTACAAGTGGCCAAGCCGCGCAAGCAGCGCCAACTGCGGTCATACTGGTTGCGGCCAGAGTCATAAAATCCCTTCTAGTGGTCTTACCGGGATCGTCAGGCAAAATATCTTCAGACATAAGTTATCTTAAATTTAAGTTAGATTGGTAGGTATTATAACTTGAGATATCTCGTATTGGCAATAATTTAGCTTAGTTTACACAGAAAATATCATTATCAGTATAAAAAAATACGTTACTTAGAAAACTGTCTTGGATTATTTGTCTGCATAAGGATCTTTAGTTTGATCATATTTCTCAAAATCCAGCAAGTTCTTTACGGTTTTTTCGAGGTGAATTTCATCCGGAGTAGCTTCATATCTAGGGGGGGTTTGTAAACAATCCCAAAAATCTTCAAGCCTTGTAATTTTTGGAATACAATATCTAGCAACGGATTTTGTATCGCTTAGAGCAGTAGACACAACTTTTTCTGCTGCTTGAAGCACTCCTGCTTCTGTTAGGCCTTGAAGTACCCAATAAACAACAATAACAGCCGATACCATGACCATAATGTACCATTTGCTGATAATGCCATAAACGAAAAGTAACATTGGACTTTTGAGCAAAAACTTGAGCTTGCTAAGAAATATATCTAACATGGATTTATTGGCTATAGATTAATTATATAAACACCACCTTAAATTAATCTTAATCTATTGAGCGGATTGTCACAAACTTTTTACTTGTGAAGTAGAGCGTTTCTAAATCATATGTTGTAAATATTATCAATAAGGTAACTGGATAAGTAAAGAACTGGTGGAATAATTACTAGATTCATACCAAGCATTATTAAAAGTAAATAGGTTTGTTGTAGGTTCTGGATAAGGATTCCAGAAAGAATTATATTAGGCAATATTAAGGGCATAATTAAAATAGCGAAGAAATTGGTATTAGAGCGGAAATACCCTTGTATTGATGATATTAATATAATCAAAGCTGAAGCCAAGACTATAAGAAGTAAAGATGTTAATAATAAAAAAACGAGTTGATCTAGTTGTAGGCTAAAGAAAACACCTAATAAGGGGGTAAGTAGAGTGAAACAAAAGAATGTAACGCTGCTCATTATCAGAAACTTAGATAAAGCTATTTTTTGAGCTGAGGAGATAGTTAGCAGATGTTCGAGACTACCATCTTCAATATCAGGTTTAATTAAATTATTAGCTAAACCCAAAAAAGATAACGGTATACAAATTAGAGAGAATATTACCCCAAATTTTTGAACATCATCGTGAGAGTTAATCAGAGCGATGCTAAATATACAGAAGCCAAAAAATAGAATAGAGTACTTCGTTAGGTTATACACTTTATTCTGAACAAGAAGTTCCTGAGACAATAATGTTTTCATTTTAAACGGCCCGTGTTGGATAAGAGTAATTAAACTTCATAGTAAAACCTTCCTAGTGACTTATATATTATTGCTATGCTGATTTTAGGAATAATATTTATTTAATATTCTTCAACGAAATATTATATGATTGATCTACCCAGTTTTTTAACTGAGTTTCATCTTCCATAACTAATAAAGGAACTTTCCAGTACGACATCTTGGATACTCTGCCTTGGGTTTTAAAGGTGAAAGCTTCTGACTGGTGTTTTTTATATAGTTCTATATTGGACTGATCGACTTTGAAATATAGTTCGTCATGAGCAATAATTCCAAAAATAACCCCATTTTTGTATATACCATAACCTCCAAACATCGCTCGAGAAGTAATTGAATCACACGAGGATAGTAAATCTAATATATATTCTAGGTAATCCCTGCTCATATTTGCTCATGACCCTGCTTACTTTTTAATATATTGGCTGTTAACGGTATTGATATTCCAATTATTAGCCACTGTATGTCATATTCAAGGTTAGTATAATGCTTAATTTGTAATACTAGAAAATAAATTCCTATTATACTCACCGACCCAATCATTGATCTAATAAAAGATAGATTTACTTCAATTGAGTCAGAAAAAATTGTCCATGATAATGTAAATCCAGTAAGAACCATAAATGCCATTGAAGTATGTTTTAGTACAGAATCCGTGCTCAACAAGAGTCCAATAGACAGACTAATCAATATATATCCTAGTAGAAACGGCTTATTCATAAATAATTTGATTTGTAGAACTATCGCCCATAGGAATAAAGTTAAGATGCCAAATAAAATTGCTCCTAAAACATCATATAGATTGTGATATTTTTGTTGTATTAGTGCGAAACCTATACCAAGTAGTATTATTGAAACTACTGATCGAATTAGAGTGTTTTTATGGGCAATAAATAACCAACCATAAAATACTATTGCAGTTTGCATATGACCGCTTGGAAAGGCATATCCGGTTTTATTTAGATGCTCCGCTAATGGAATTTGAAAAATAGGTTTTAGGAAGGCGTTAAAAATCATTGTAAAGAGCAGTAAAAATAGGGCATTACCATATGTTTTTTTATTTATAGCTAAAAACCCAATTATAATCAAAGGTACTAACACAAATTCCTGACCAAATATCAGGAAGAATTTCGCTATAATATCTAGGGGCTGCTGCATACTTCATACATAGGTTAATAATATAGTTAATTGATATGAACTTGCTACGTTATTCCTCGTTACTCGCCTATTATCTATAGGCTTTGTATTCTCGCGCCAGGCATCAAATTCATCTGAATTAACTATAGCACACTGTACTTGCTAAGCGATAAGTTTTCAACTGGTTTTTAAAGTAGGTGTTAAAACAAAATCTTGCTAATATAGAATTTATTTATTAGTATCTTTGCACAGATTTAAAGGTTTTAGCAAGTTCTATGACAAAGGTTGTAAAGGATGATTATATAGGTCCTATTGAGCAAGGCAGCGAACCTTTTATGACTATGCGAGAACGCAAAATATATAACAAATGGCGTTTGCGTATACTAAGTTTTATCATTATAGGGTATGGCGCTTACTACTTGTGTCGGCAGAATTTTTCTATGATTATGCCTGCCTATATGGAAGAGTTCGGTTATAGCAAGACTCAGCTAGGTTGGGTTTTAACGCTAGCATCTATTATTTATGGCATTGGTAAATTTGTTAACGGCTATTTTAGCGATAAATCAAATGCTAGATATTTTATGCCACTCGGATTACTTGCTTCGGCATTAACCACTTTTATTCTTGGGTTTTCGAATAGTCTCATGTTTCTAGGTTGTTTATGGATTGTAAATAACTGGTTTCAGTCTATGGGATGGCCACCTGCGGCTAGAATGCTGACTCACTGGTTTGCTCCTAAGGAGCTAGGCACAAAATGGGCTCTGGGAGCAGCTTCTCATCAAGTTGGGGGTGCTATAACGTTAGTGTTTTCTGGTTATTTGGTAGCTAACTACGGGTGGAGATACGCATTTTTTGTGCCCAGTATTTTAGCAGTTGCTATTTCCTATATATTGTTTAATCGTCTGCGAGAGTCGCCAAAAGAACTTGGTTTTCCCTTGGTTGAGGCCTATAAAGGGGATGAATTGTTTGAGGAAGATACAAGTGAAGATCATATGACTACAATCGAAATTTTTCGTAAGGTTTTTATCAACAGAAATATGTGGTATATAAGCTTTGCTAATATATGCATTTATATTGTAAGAATAGGCATCATATTTTGGGGGCCTTTATTTTTGAAGGAGCATAAAGGTATATCCTTAACTCATGCTGGATGGCAAGTCGCTGGTTATGAAGTAGCTGGCTTGCTTGGCGGGTTCGCAGCAGGATGGTTGTCAGATAGAATGTTTAAAGGACAAAGGGGGCCTGTTGGTGTAGTCTATATGATTTGTTTAGCCATAACTCTGATTATTTTTTGGCAGATGCCGCATGGTTATGACCAATTGGGTGCTATAGCTCTATCTTTAGTTGGGTTTTTTGTATATGGACCCCAAGTATTAGTAGGTGTAGCCTCAGCTGATTTTGCCTCCAAAAAGGCAATAGGAACAGCGAATGGATTTGTTGGAACAATGGGATACGTTGGTTCTGCGCTCTCTGGGGTATGTGTTGGATGGTTGATTGATGAAACTGGGTGGTCAGGAGCATTTAGCTTTTTTATAACAGCATCTCTTCTAGGCTCCTATTTGTTCTTTCTCACATGGAATAGAAAAGAAGGGGACAATAATATATAGTAAATCAACTTGAGATAGCGTAGAATATGTGATAGTATAAAGCAAAAAATGCAAGCATATAGTATAGATTTAAGGAAGAGGGTAATAAAATTCATAGAGGAAGGGAATAGCCAACAATCGGCAACAAAA
>JAIOYD010000082.1 GCA_021741285.1 Rickettsiaceae bacterium
CACCAGATTTGAATCCGATAGAAAAATTCTGGGCTAATATGAAACGTTGGATAAAGCAACAAATTACGCATTTTAATACTTTATATGACTCCCTAGTTTCTTTCTTTAATTACGCTATCTCAAGTTGATTTACTATAATTAATGATTTAATAAGTTTTGTGTACAGGAAGAGCCAGTAGAAGCTTCTCTAAGCGGAGACCATCATTACGAATAGAGAAAGGCAAATAAGTCCACAACTATTATTAAAGTTCTGGACTTATTGCTAATAGTAAAACAAAAAATTTAATTAAATTTTCTATTTTAGTTTAATTGAGTGCTAGAATTTAGCCAAAATAGAGAATAAAGGTTACACATATTTTCCTATCAGCATCCTATCTAGTGCAATTTTAGCTTTTATTAAAACCGATTGTGAAAGTTGAATTTCGGGAGCTTTATTCATCATACATAAATATATTTTTTCTAATGAATTTAACCTCATGTATGGACACTCGCTACAAGAGGAACACCCCGCCTTATCTAAAGAGGGAACATCGTAAAACTTACTAGTGGGAGCTATTTTATGCATTTGGTGAATTATTCCAGGCTCTGTTAGAACAATAAATTCATGGCCAACATTTTCGCCTACATACTTAAGCAGGGAAGAAGTTGAGCCAATATGATTTGCATATTCAAGTAATGGAGCAGGGCACTCTGGATGAGCAATAATTTTTGCTGCAGGATGATTAGTTTTTAAGCGGACTAATTCACGCTCAGAAAAATTCTCATGTACAACACATGTGCCGTTCCAAAGAGTCATTATTCTTCCAGTTTTACGAATCAAGTAATTCCCTAAATGCTTATCTGGTGCAAATAAAATTTCTTTATCTTTGGGAATAGAGTTGATAATATTTTCTGCACTAGATGAGGTGACGATAATATCAGACAGTGCTTTTACTTCTGCTGAGCAATTAATATAAGTAACACAAATATGATTTGGATGTTTCTCTTTAAATTTTTTAAATTCGTCGGCTGGACACGATTCTTCTAGAGAACATCCAGCATTTAAATCTGGCAGCAGAACTTTTTTACCTGGGTTTAGTATCAACGCAGATTCTGCCATAAATTTAACGCCGCAAAAGATAATAACATCAGCATTAGTTTCGGAAGCTTTTCTTGATAGTTCAAGCGAGTCTCCAATAAAATCGGCAATATCTTGTATTTCTGAATCCTGATAGTAATGCGCAAGAATTATAGCATTCAACTCTTTTTTAAGTTTATAAATTTCTGATTCTAGGTCTAAGTAAGGATCAATGTTCCAAGAAGAGGTGCCTGACCCTATTTTAAATGGGAATAAAGGATCTTTTGAGTTATTCATAGATAAATTAATATAGTTTATGAGGCAAGGTCACCTAAGCGTATCTTTTGATAGTAATTTATGCAAAGCTTTTAACATAATTTATTTTCCTGGTCAATGTAGCGATAAGATAAAAAGCTATTTGTTATTTACCTACTTACCTGTTTTTACTCAGTTTCATTGTCAGTCTCGCCACCTAATGGAGTAGATTTTTCGTCGCAGGCTTGTTCCATTCTACTAAACGAAGAATTTATATCTGTAGGAGAAAAATAAAAATTTTTGGTTAACCAAGAGTGATAATCCTCTTTTGAATCCATAATAGCTTTTAACATAAATTGCGCAAGCACTGGCTGTTGTTTTAACATATTTTCCATTCCTCCATATTGCAGGAGCAATTGTTTAACAAAAGGTATGAATTGCTGCTGAAAGAAAATAGGATCTGGGTAAGAAGGGCCTTGTTTCTGATCTTGTTTCGGATTTTTATTAGGAATATTTTTTGCCATTTTGTACACATATTAAATTAATCTAACAAATTATAGAATAAAGCAATAAGCTATTTTTGTAAATAATATTACCTAGTTTCTCTAAGTCTTAGTCAGAGTACGATACAAAAGAAAAAGGTTTGCTAAGAATCTGAACTATCATTTTCTGGAACGGTCTCTCCACTTAATTGTTGTTTCTCATGCATAAGAGTCAATTTATTAAACGAATTAGTTATCTCTGTTGGATTGAAGGGAGAATTATTGGTCAGCCAAGATATAGTGTCTGGATTTTGTGAAGTTCCTTGTATACGTGAAGCAATATGCGGATTCTGTTCCAGATATTTTTCTAGTCCGCCGGCTGATTCTATCGACCTTTTTATAAAAGATACGAAATGTGTTTCAAACCACTCTGAAGTTATATTAGAATTGTTTTTTGACATTTTACCCTCCTTTTGTTACTAGATTAAATTAATGCAACAAGTTATAGGATGAGGCAATAAGCTATTTTTGTAAATATAAATTTTTACTTCATCCTATAGTCTAAGAGTTAATTATTTAGCAGAAACGATACTATCCTTATCCTTAACGGTTTTCTTTTTATCCATTTTTTTAAATACATCATCCCAAGAGCCAGTGGTTGCTGCTTTGGTATATTCAGTGACTCTATTTTCAAAGAAATTAGTATGTTCAACCCCATTTAATATTTCATCAAGCCAAGGAAGTGGGTTATGGTCAACTAGATAAATTTCCTTTAAACCAAGCTGCATTAAACGCCTATCTGCGATATATCTGATATACTGACGAACCTCACGAGCTGTAAGACCTTCAATCCCACCAACTTCAAATGCTAGCTCAATAAAGGCGTCTTCAAAGTGCACAATCGTTGCGCAGGCCTCATATAAACGGCTTCTAAGATTTTCTGTCCATACTTCTGGATTTTCTTGGACGAATGTTTTAAATAGGCGAATAATTGAATTGGTATGTAAGGTTTCATCGCGTACAGACCAAGTGACAATCTGTCCCATTCCTTTCATTTTATTGAATCTTGGGAAGTTGAGTAAAATTGCAAACGAAGCAAAAAGTTGTAGACCTTCTGTGAAGGCTCCAAATACAGCTAGTGTAGTTGCAATATCTTCTTTTGTTTCGACACCAAATTTTTGCATGTAGTCGTATTTATCTTTCATTTCCTTATATTTCATAAAGGCACTATATTCGCCTTCATCCATACCAACAGTATCAAGAAGATGAGAATAGGCGGCGATATGAATTGTCTCCATATTTGAAAACGCAGATAACATCATTTGTACTTCCGTAGGCTTGAACACTTGAGAATAATGCTTCATATAGCAATTATTTACTTCAATATCTGCTTGCGTGAAGAAACGAAAAATTTGAGTGAGTAAATGCTTTTCTCCCGCCGTTAAGTTATATTTCCAATCTTTTACATCGTCAGCAAGCGGCACTTCTTCCGGTAACCAGTGAATTTTTTGTTGTGTGTGCCAAGCTTCATAAGCCCAAGGATATGAAAATGGTTTGTAGATAGGTTTTGCATCTAATAAAGACATATTTATTTTCCCTTTACTCGTTAGTTATTGACAAGACAGACATTCGTCGTATTCATTATCATCCTTTATTGTAGTATGATCAGATTTTATATTATTACTTTTTTCTAAATCAATCATTTCCTGAGCTTGTGTTACAGTGTGCGACACTTTATCTGCTCTTTGGATTGAAGTGGATCTTGCATAATATGTACTTTTAACCCCTTTCTTCCATGCTTTAAAGTGGATTTCGTGCAAATATTGCTTACTTACGTTTCCCGGCATAAAGATATTTAGCGATTGTGCTTGAGAGATGTGAGGAGTACGATCTGCAGCAAGCTCAATTAGCCAGTGTTGATCTATTTCATAGGCAGTTTTAAATACATCTTTTTCATGGTCACTTAAAAAACTTAAATGTTGTACAGAACCTTCGTGAGTTGAAATGGAGGACCAAACTTGCTCATTATTAAAGCCCTTTTTTTCCAGTAATTTAATAAGGTTTTTATTTTTTACTGTAAAAGAACCACTGAGCGTTTTTTGTGTAAAGCTATTGGCTGCAAAAGGTTCAATTCCAGGGGATGAATTACCGCAAATAATTGAAATAGAAGCCGTGGGAGCGATTGAGGTTTTGTTACTAAATCTCTCTTTTACGCCAACTTCTGCTGCATCAGGGCAAGCTCCACGCTCTTCTGCCAGCATTATCGAAGCTTTATTCGCTTCTTTACTTATATGTTCAAATATTTTATTATTCCATACTTTAGCCATTACCGATTCAATGGGTATATTCTGTGCTTGGAGAAATGAATGAAATCCCATTACACCAAGTCCGATACTGCGCTCTCTAGTAGCTGCATATTTTGCTCTCGACATTGTTTCTGGTGCCATATCAATAAAATCCTGGAGAACATTATCCAGGAAACTCATTACGTCGGGAATAAAATCACTATCATTCTGCCACTCTTGGTAATATTCCAGATTTACCGATGACAAGCAGCAAACTGCTGTTCTTTCGTTGCCCAGATGATCTATTCCAGTTGGAAGAGTGATTTCAGAACATAGATTTGAAGTTTTAACTTTCAGCCCTAGTTTTTTATGGTGCTCTGGTATATGCCTATTTACTGTATCAATAAATAATAGATATGGTTCTCCGGTTTCTATTCTAGTAGTAAGTAATTTAGTCCATAAATCTCTTGCTTTTACTGAGCCTATAGCTTTCTTTGTTAGTGGGCTAATTAGTTCCCACTTCTCATCATTTTCTACAGCGAACATGAACGCATCGGGTATTACTACACCATGGTGGATATTAAGGGCTCGTCTATTTACGTCGCCACCAGTAGGGCGTCTTAAATCTATAAATTCTTCAATTTCTGGATGATCAATTGGTAGGTATACTGCAGAGCTTCCTCGTCTCAGTGATCCTTGAGATATAGCTAAAGTCATTGAATCTTGTACTTTTAGAAAAGGTATAATCCCCGAAGTTTTACCATTACCATGCACAGTCTCGTTAATCGATCGTACATTACCCCAATAGCTACCAATACCACCACCACGAGCGGCTAGCCAGACGTTCTCGTTCCATAAGCTAACTATACTTTCTAAACTATCACCAGTTTCATTTAAGAAGCATGAAATAGGTAAACCCCTATCAGTACCACCATTACTTAATATTGGTGTAGCCGGCATAAACCAAAGCTTGCTTATATAGCCATACATTCTTTCAGCGTGTTCTGGACTATCGGCGTAATATGAAGCAACTCTAGCAAACAAATCTTGATTATCTTCGTTTTTCAGCAGATAACGATCTTGCAATACTGCTTTACCAAAATCAGTAAGAAAGTCATTTCTGCTCTTATCGATTTTGACAGTGTACTTAGTTTTTTTAGCGTTAGACATGCTTTTTGTTTCCTCGCCAATCCTGTTTAATTTATATTATTGTCGAAGATCAGGATAGTTCTGTTAAGTCTTTTATTCAATAGTAAATTTATAGATATAGTACATTTTTTTACTTGACATACTATATATAGTTGATAGTTGTTATTTGGATTAGGGTTCTATAAGTAAAAATTGTGGTATGAAGAGGGATTAGAATGGGTATGTTTTTTTGCATGGGTACAGATGTTGTGTTGAGTAAAAATAAAATAGATATAATTGGAAAGCAATTGCTGCAATAGGCTTTATGTATAAGTCGATCTAGCCGGTGATTCTGTTGCCAAATTTTGTCTTTTGCTCCTCCTAGGTACATTTGAGTACATTGCGGGTGCTTGGCTTCTGCGGGTGCTTGGCTTCGTTTTTCTAAAAATCCCTCAACTATTTTTGACTTATGCAAGAAGTCTAATGTCTAAATTTATTTGGGCATAAGGGAGGTTTAAATAAATATAGTTTTCAGGGAATTTTGGTTTATTATATTCCCGGAAGCTTGTGAAAAACAATTTTTATACCAAATAACTAAAAATGGTACCAATTTTTTATATTAAAGAAGGCAATCTGAGTTTTGCTGATAAAAAGATCCTATTAGATCTTGAGCTTTACGTTACACGTGGCGATCGGATTTGTTTAGTCGGCCGAAATGGTTGTGGTAAGTCAAGCTTGATGAAAATTATTGACGGTGAATATGAGCTTGATACTGGTGAGCTATTTGAAGATCCGGCGATTAAAATCGGTTACTTAAAACAAGATATGAAATTGCTACCCAAAGGTAAGATTTATGATTTTGTATTATCATCGTTTAAAGATAGCTATGATAATAATAAATACCAAGCCGATATTATTCTAAAACAACTTGAAGTTGATGGTAACGCTGCATTAGAAAGTTGTTCTGGTGGACAAATTAGAAGAGTCTGTCTAGCTAAAGCTCTTATCAATAGTCCTGATATTCTATTACTAGATGAGCCGACGAATCATCTTGATATCTTAGCAATCGAGTGGCTAGAAGATTATCTGAAGAACTATAATGGGGCTGTAATTTGTATAAGCCACGATCGCACATTTCAGGAGAATATAAGTAATAAAATCTGGTGGATTGACCGTGGTATATTGCGCAAATCTTCTAGAGGATTTAAGTACTACGACGAATGGCGAGAGGAAATTATTGATAGTGAGGAAGCCGCTCTGCGAAAGATGAATAGAAAGCTTGAAGTAGAGAAGGGGTGGCTTAATGCTGGTGTTACTGGCAGAAGAAAGCGAAATCAAAAAAGATTAGCTAATTTGCACCGCCTAAGAGAATCGTACAAAGCTCATCAATCTCATTTGCAAAGCGCGAAAGCTAAGTTACAGATCGAGCTGGCTGAGCAAATGCAAAAAACTAAATTTATTATTGAAGCTGAGAATATTTCTTACAATTTTCCTGGTAAAAAACTGTTTGATAACTTTACTTTTAAAGTAAAAAAAGGTGAAAAAATAGGCGTAATTGGTCCAAATGGTATTGGTAAATCGACGTTTATTAAAATACTTATCAAGGATATAGAGCCAGAAGCTGGCAAAGTTAAGCATGGCACTAATCTTGAAATTACTTATTTTGATCAATAT
>JAIOYD010000083.1 GCA_021741285.1 Rickettsiaceae bacterium
TAGAGGCAACACCCTGAACAAACCAATTATCGCTGAGGTTCTTTAGCCCATATAAAGATAATACAGCGCTTTGAATAAGGGTTTTGTCGCCATTATTTGAGTCTTTATGATTAACGAGGTTTTTTATAAGAGTTAGCGCAAATCCCAAAGTTGAATCATCTTTCAGCAACGTATCAAAACCTAAAATAGTACCAAAATATTTAGCCGCGTACCCCGGAGAAGTTCCTCGTTGTTTTTGCCTTATATCACCGAGAAAAGGACTAACCCAAGCGCCATAAGTTTGAGTATCGCCCGCAGCGACGCCAGACGAACCGATATCTGCAGTCTGAACCCTATTGATCCGCATATCAATTCCACGTGTTGTACCGGAAATCATCTGAGAAGCATTTTCTGCTGCCTGGTTAGCTGGCTCGCTTCCTAACGCAATAGCATCTGGCTGCAGCGCTTCAAGCAACTGACCAACATTACCAGATTGATTGACTACATTAAGCAAATCTTCTCGCGCTACAGAATTCAAAATGACAGCAACATTCGGTTGATTAGGTGGAGCTACATCAATCACAACTTGATCAACATTAGGGACCAGTACCTGACGCAAAATACCATCAAAATATGTCCATTGCACAAGTGGGTTAGCTGGTGAATTAAGTGTAACTAGATTATTGTTAGGAAGAACGACACTACTAGCTAGGATATCTCCTTCGTCATTAATAATATCTCTTAGCTCAGCAAAAATAGTATATTGTCTACCTGCTGGCCCTGGAACAGGAGAATTATCTGTAAGATTTATCGTTACTGCCTCCACATTACTCATGGTAATATTTACACCTTCTGCTATAAGATGTCCGCCTTTTGTACCATCAAAAGTTGTGTTAAAGCTCGAGGAGCCACTAATCACCGCCGAATCCCGACTAAATGACACCGTATTTAGACCAAGATCAAAAGTTGTATTAGTGGCTTTAGTTTGGCCATAAAGTACTATTTCTGGGGCATCAATGCCAATTTTTGAACCTTTAATTTCAATAATATCCGCTGCTATACTGTTTGTTAATGATGATCTATGGGTGGGATTATTTGAAGAAAAAATAACTTTAGACTGGCCACCCAAAATATCTATTTTTTTTAAAATATTTGAAGCGCCTTGAAATTCCACGATGTTAGCTACAAAATTTTCACGACTTACTTCTGCATTTAAAGTTGTATTATGGCCCAGTATCATAGTAGAAAATGTTTCGCCATTAAATGATATATTATTTGCATTAATAGAAAAATCAGGGTTAATAGTAAAGGTCGACTGTTGTATCGTAACATTGCCTGATAGATTAAGATTAGTATTTAATACCAATGAACTGTTAGAAACAAATAAAGATGCTACTCTTGTTCCAATGGTAGCATCAAATAATCCTGATAAAGTAGAGTTTTGCAAAATCCTTATTGTTCCATTATCTCCACCTGTGCTTTTGAAATTACTTGTATAATTTACACCTGCAGCACCTAATTGCACTACACCAGCTTGATTATTAAAATCTACAAACCCTAATGCCGAGTAATTATTAAGTCCAATACTACTTCCTCCTGAACCTGCGGTACCTGATAAAACTATTGTCTGATTCCCGGCATATAAAATAGTTAACGCTTTACCAGCCAAACCAGAATTACCTACAGATCCCAGAGTAATATCATGCGATATAGTAAACGTACTATTATTACCATTGATATCGATAGCACCTATGGTGTGATTCCCTGAAGTAAGCAAATTATGTGCACCCCCCAGTTTTAGGCTGTCACCATCGAGAAATCCACCTACACCATTATCCATTCCAATAGTGGCCGGCGTACCAGTAGTTGTCCACTCATTTGTTACCACCACACCAGCTTCACTGGAGAATGGTAAACTCAGGGCAATGAGCGAAACACAAGCAGCCAAGGTTTTAAATTTAGGCATAGTATAACTACTCAAATTAATTAGATGAAGTAATTAATGATAGTAGAAGTAAATTACTATTTACATCAAATATTTATTAATGCCTCAATAGATTATTTATAGAGTAATATTTCTATCAACAAGGCTTACAGATACTATTAAAATAGACTATAGTTCAAATTGAATAAGTTTTATATTGATATGAATTCATTACAAAATAAAGCATCAAACCCTGAAATCTCAACTTGGGTATCTGCTTCCGCTGGAACTGGAAAAACAAAAATACTAACCGATCGGGTACTACGTTTATTATTAAAAGGTGAGGGGTTTGATAAAATACTATGCCTCACCTTCACAAATGCAGCAGCTGGAGAGATGAAACAACGTATTACTGCTGCTCTTGACACCTGGTCAAATCTTGATAAACATATATTAGTCAAAGAACTAAATAAAATCCTTGGTAGAGCAGCGACTACTCAAGAAATAAGCCTTGCTCGGTCTTTATATGATTCATATTTGAAAGCTGAAGATAGTATTAATATTCAAACTATTCACTCTTTCTGTCAAAAGCTACTCAAGAAATTTCCTCTTGAAGCCTCTGTTTCACCAAGTTTTAAAATTATTGATGAAATAAAGGTGGACTATATATTAAGTCAGATTAAAAAACATATAATGCACCAAGATGAGTTAGAACCCATAACCGAGTATTTATCGATCAATTTTCATGAACTGATTATTGATGAAATCCTTAGCGAAATTATCCAACACAAAGCTCGATTTCTTAAGCCCAAGTTTTCATTAGATAATTTTAAAAATGAATCTATCAAACTCATTTCTGAGCTTCAAAACTCGAATAATAGCTATTATGATTTAATTAAGCAAAATCCAGTAGTACAAAATATTGTAGCGGTTAATACTACAACAAAAGAGCTAAAAGAGTTCTTTTTAACTCAACAAAGCCAGAAGAAAAAAAGAATAGTTCCTCAAAAAATAGCTAAAGCTGGATCAAATTTATACTCGGATTTAGAAACAATACAAGATGAAATATATACTCTTGATCAAAAAGAAAAAACTGAAAAGCTAAAAAATCACTCAAAACTGCTTTCTCTTCTTGGTTCAAAAATAATTGAAAACTATGAGTATTATAAATCTACAAAAGCATTATTAGATTACGATGACCTGATTATCTATGCCCGTAGACTTCTAAATGATAGTGCCGCCAAAGAATGGGTCCTATATAAATTGGATGGAGGTATTGATCACTTACTTGTCGATGAAGCACAAGATACAAGCAATGATCAGTGGAGCATAATCAAAGCCCTTATTGACCAGTTTTACTCCGGTCATGAGGCAGAAAAAAATAACCGTACAGTTTTTGTTGTTGGAGATGAGAAGCAATCAATTTTTAGCTTCCAAGGCGCTGATATTGATTCTTTTTCTCATATGAATCAATTTCTAACGAAGAAAATGTCTGATGCAAGAAGACATTTTGAAAATGTAAACCTTGAAATCTCATATCGTTCAGCAAAAGAAGTATTAGATGTAGTATATCATGTCTTCAATAAGGTAAGAAAACAAATGCCCGGTACGTTTTCATCAACTTTAAATCAACTACATGCCTTTCGTAGGGAACACACAGGAAGCGTAGAATTATGGCCGATTTGTAGCACGGAAAATCTTACTAATGAGTTCTGGCCAATAATTAAATCAGAAGTGGACACAACCTCTTCAAAGGTACAACTTGCACAAAAAATAAGTTCTTATATCAAACACAAACTTGGCTCTGGTAAAATACTTGCTTCAACGAATAAAGTTATAGCGCCTAACGATTTTATGATTTTATTCAGAAAACGAGATGAATTTACTAAGGAAGTAATTAGCGCTCTGCAAAATGATGGCGTACCCGTAGCAGGTCTTGATCGAATCACATTGAGAGAAAATTTAGCTGTCCAAGATTTGCTATCAATTGGAAAATTTGTTCTAAATTCCCAAGATAATCTTAACATTGCTACTCTTCTCAAATCTCCTATTATCGGGACTAGTGAGGCATTTTTATACGATATCTCTATTAAGAGAGGTAAGCACTCGATCTGGAATTATATTAACCTAACTCAACATTCTTCAGAGAAACATCGAATTTTATTTGAACAACTTAATATATTTCTAGAAATTTATCAAAAGACTAATGTCGAGACTTTTTTCCAATATATAGTAGACATACTGGGCTTCAGAGAAATATTAAATATATCGTGTGGCCCAGATAGTAATGATGCTATAGACGAACTTTTATATACTTGCCAAGATTATGCTTCTGAAAACAACAACTCCTTGCAAAGTTTTATATTTTGGATCCAGAGCAGCAACTCTTCCATAAAGAGGGATTCCAGTAGCTCTGACAAAGTAAAAATAATGACATTGCATGGATCAAAAGGATTACAATCTCCTATTGTACTTCTTTGTGACACTACAAGCTTACCGACTAACAACAATCATTTTATTTGGGATAAAGATGGCAATTGTTTGTCAACTCGAAATGTAACCGATGCACCTAATTACTACCGCGAGCTCAACCAACTGGAACAAGAGAAAATTTATGCTGAATACTTAAGACTCCTTTATGTGGGCATGACAAGAGCAGAAGATCACCTTATAATATGCGGTTATGAAGGAGGTAGGTCAATAGCTGAAAATTGTTGGTTCGAGCTAGTTAATAAAGCAATGAAAGAAATTGCAGTAGAAGTTGAGGACGGTCGGTTAATTTACGGTACAAATAGCGATCATTTCAATTCCATAATGGATAAATCTCCTGAGATTCAAAGAATAGAATATTTTTATCCTAGAAATAAAATCTTTAAAAAAAACGTTACCAAGGAGCCTCACGTACAATATATCCCAACCTCATTATGGCAAATCACTCCAGCACAATATGGAGTTGTATTTCATAAAATTCTTGAAGATTCTGTTGCAGCAAAAGAAATCTCCTCTATGCATACTCATCCACTTATTGGTACTCTTGACAAGGAATCCCAAAAACGTATCAGGAAAAGTATTAAGCTAATTGCTGCAAATATAGAATTTAATCGCTTAATTGAGCATCATACTTTAACAGAATTATCGATTGGTACTTTGTCCGATGAGAAAGTCAAACTCGGAAGAATCGATTTGATGATTCATTTAAATAAAGAAATAATAATTATCGATTATAAATCAGACCTCAAACCTGCAATTAATCTAGATAATATCCCAGAAAATTACATTAACCAGATTCTTTCTTATAAAGAAATAGTAGAGAAAATTTATCCCCACCATAAAATTTATACTAAAATTTTATGGTTAGAAAGTGGAGAGTTAATGGAAGTTCTAACAATTATGGCAGATTAAAAATAGTACGTTTAATTTTTGACTTGATAGAGTTCTTTCGAAACTCTACTATCAACACTCAAAATCAAAATCCTTACCTGTGGAAATATAGTCTCTGATTCTTTTCATTAGATCTTGAAAATATTGAATATTATGCCAAGTCATTAACATTGATCCAATCATTTCTCCTACTTTAACTGTATGGTGCAGGTAAGCTCTTGAATAATTCAAACATGCTGGACAAGTACAGTCCACCTCTAAAGGAGCTGGATCATCCGCATATTTACTATTTCTGATATTAAGAGCACCATACTTAGTAAATGCTTGACCGTTCCTACCAGACCGGGTAGGAATAACACAGTCAAACATATCTACCCCACGCATCACCGCACCAATAATATCATCAGGTTTACCAACCCCCATAAGGTACCTAGGTTTATCCTCTGGCAATAACGAGGGTGCATAATCAAGAACTGAAAACATTTCCTTTTGCCCCTCTCCAACGGCTAGGCCACCGATGGCATAACCTTCAAAATCGAGACTGATCAGATCTTTTGCTGAACTAGAACGCAGTTCTTCATATACGCCGCCTTGAATTATACCAAATTGGGCATATCCCTCTCGTAATACAAATGAATCACGAGATCGCTGAGCCCACCGAGACGTGCGCTCTTGTGATAACTTGGCTTCTTCAAATGTTGCAGGAAAAGGCGTGCATTCATCAAAAGCCATGGTAATAGTGCTGTCTAGTTTATGCTGAATTTCTGTTGAATACTCGGGTGTAAGCATATGCTTGCTACCATCAATATGCGAACTGAATTGCACTCCCTTTTCAGAGATTTTGCGTAAATCAGATAATGACATTACCTGAAAGCCACCGGAATCAGTAAGCACTGGTCCAGACCAATTCATGAAATTCCTAAGCCCACCAAGTTTCTCGACTCGATCAGCACCAGGTTTTAGCATCAGGTGATAAGTATTACCTAACACAATGTCACTACCAGTTTGACGAACTGATTCCGGAAACATCCCTTTTACGGTTCCTCTCGTACCAACCGGCATAAAGGCAGGAGTTCTAATATCACCATGAGCAGTCTT
Organism: Rickettsiaceae bacterium; assembly: GCA_021741285.1. Classification (GTDB taxonomy): domain Bacteria; phylum Pseudomonadota; class Alphaproteobacteria; order Rickettsiales; family Rickettsiaceae; genus Megaera_A. Next base: position 6,383 of record JAIOYD010000083.1, read on the forward strand.
AATTACTCCAGTTCTTGCTTTTTTATGAGTAGCAGTAATTTCTAGCCCGAATTTCATTTTATATCTCTCTTATCCTTAGCCCATTCATAGCATGCAAACTTACCAATGAGCTTAAATCCCAATTTGTCATATATTCTGTAACCATAGGTGCTAGAAGTAGACAAACCAACTTGTCTGATAGCTTTTTTGTTGACAAAAATTAATTAAATATTTCATCATATAGGTTGCAATACCTTGACCTCGATGCTCTTCTAATATCAGGGTATCATAAATTCCTGAATGCCTCTAATCATGCTCATGAATTTCTGCCTCTTCATTTCTTTTCAATTATCATTGCATCACCATAGCTGAAAAACCGCATTTTATTATCTATAGCATATTTATAAATATTTTTCATCTCCTCATAACCAGCAAATGCACAAACTAACATAAATAAAGTTGATTTTGGTAAATGAAAATT
>JAIOYD010000084.1 GCA_021741285.1 Rickettsiaceae bacterium
TAATTGGTATGGTTAAAAGATTTAAAATTATCGCCGATCGTTACAGAAATAGAAGAAAACGGTTCGGTTTAAGATTCAACTTAATTGCCGGAATTTATAATTTCGAGCTTTAAAGAGGTTATGCAAGAGGTCTAATAACGAGACGAACGTTTCTGAGAGAAACGGTGTAAGCTCAAATAGCAGCAAACATTCAGCGTATCTAGAAAGTGTAGGCGTAGATAAAACCCAACAAACTAGTATGAATGAGTCGTTTAGTGAGACAACAAGGCTAGAGAATTCCGTAGGGGTGCATAAGGATAATCTCGATGCAAGGAATCAAGCTTTAGATTATAGCAAATCAAATAGCAGTGATTTTAATAAAGACATGACCCAAGATGTTATCGAAGCTTACAAAAAACAATATGGAGCATCAGATGCAATGGCTGCAAAAGAGGTGCTCTCAGGTAGTCCTACTGCTAAAGCAGTGTGGAAGCAGATTAGCACCAATAATGCAAATGAACTATTACAACAAGTTCGTGCGAGCGGCGCTACTATAGACAAGTCAACTTCTATAGATGATTTTAAAGAAGAAAACAAAGGAGCTATTAACAAGAACCCAGGAGGTGATGGGGGTTCTGTGAATAAATTTGCTAATAATAATGGCATGCAAAACAAAGACAAAGCAGCACAAGACATAGAGGAAACAAAGATAAACCTAAAGGGTACTCACGACACTAAAGTAAATGAAACCAGCGAAGATATTGGTTTAAAGAAAATGGTTATGACCAAAGATGAAGCACTGTGTCAAGATAACATGAAGAATCATGATAAAAATAGGATAGGAAATGACCCGCTTTCAAAGGCCTTAGAGGTCCTTAGCTACAATCCTATAACAGGTAAAAGTAACATCACGCCAGTAGGTCGCCCAAGCGAGCAACCTATACCAGAGTTTACCCCAATAATGAGTTATTATGGTAGTTCTGAGCAGATAAGTAGTTTGGATAAACATCAAGTAGTTAAGCCTTCTAATGGCACGCAAGACTTCTCTCCTGAAGCGGCAAGGAGTTTAATACAAGAGTTTAAACCAGATAATACCGGTAAAGCAGCGGTTATTAATGAAGGGCAGCATGTGGATGCTAGCAAGAAGATTAAGGGGTGATTATTTCCTACGATGAGGATTATAGATGTTATTAGGAAGATACCAATAATGGCTACTTGTCGAGGTACTTTCTTCATTACGACGACGAGTAGGCATAGGAGCATTTTGTGCGTGTGTTTTATAAAAATCGTAATTAAACAAAATAGAAATTGGACAATTTTTTAATATGAAAAATAAGGTTGGAATGAAAATAAAAGATGAAGCGATAATAGCGGCAGAAAGTGTATCAGATAAAGTATTTAAATACGTGCTAAAATGCATACTGATCCAAACTGTGCTAGCTACAGTAGTTAGGATTACAAAAATTGCAGAAGGTGTTTGTTTTTGTATATTCAGCTCTTTGCCTTGGCTATTGAAGACCTTCCCATCAATGAAAGTAACTTTAGAAAAGCATTTTAATATCAACACCATAATGATTAAGGAAAAAACAAATCCAATAATTAAAGATCCTATGATCATGTCCAAAGCGAATATGCAATTCCATAAATTATCTTTGTTTGCAAAAGATTCAAAAAGCGTACCACTGAAATTATTTTCAACACCTTTATTTTCTTTAGGAGCTTGCAATTCCTGCTTAACTATATTTTCTAATTTTGTTAGATCTTCCATGATGTTTTCTTACAATTTATGGTTTCAAGTATATACTGTTATTATATCAAAATACTATCAGTTCACCAAGCAAATAAAAGTTTTAATACTAGTTATTTCCTTGAGTTTGTGTGGTAATAATGTGTTTGCAGCTGATGGACAAGTTAATGGACAAATCGAGCAATTAATTAAAAACACCGAGCAACAATATAGCATTCCAAGTGGATTACTTGTTGCTATTGCCAAGATAGAATCTGGGATGAATGCGTATGCGCTAAACGTTAATGGTAAGTCGGTATTAGCTAGTAATAGCAGAGAAGCTTCTAGTTTGATTGCAAGTGCGCGCAAGGTTGGTATTAGCAATATTGATGTAGGAATAATGCAGCTCAATTATCGTTGGCATGCTAGTGGTTTTGCCAGCATACAAGAAATGCTAAACCCACAGAGGAATATAGAATATGCTGCATCGTTTTTGTTGCGCTTAAAAAAGCAACATGGTACATGGCACAAAGCATTAAGGTACTATCACTCGGCTAAACCAGAGCATCATAAAAAATACTCACGCAAAGTAGTATTGTGCTGGTTGAATGAACAGAGTAGCAAATTTTAAATTAAACAGGAGTATGAGATGATTACAGAATTAAACAAGGGCTATTTTGTAAGAGAACCTAATGATCGATTCATAGTGCAGCAAGTTGCTACGCAAATACACCAGATGCTGTCTGGTGTATTAAAAACATCGGCCATGGAGTGTGTGATTAATTAGAATAATTTAGTTGTGTTTAATACAAGAACTGATAATACGTAACTAATATATATTATAAATTATAGTATGTTATACTAATACATATATTAGTTATTAAACGATAAAACAGGTTATAGATATATGGATTGGTCATTACGAAAAATAAGAGCTAGGCAAATCGAAAAAGAATTAGCTGGTATGTCAAAAATATTATGTCCAAAAGTGGGTTGGATAAAAACTATTAGAGAGACACTCGGGATGAATACTAGGCAACTTGGAGAAAGATGTAATGTCACTAGTGAGAGGATAATAAGAATTGAGATAGATGAAGTAGATGGGAAAACAACTCTAGCTACTTTAGAAAAAGTGGCTAAAGCTATGAATTGTAGATTAGTTTATGGGTTAGTACCAAATGATGAATTTATTGAGTTTATTGAAAAAACCGCCTCAAACAAGGCTGAATCGCAACTTAAGCGCATATCTCATACTATGTCACTAGAGGATCAGAGAGTGTCAGACAGTGCCTTAAAAGAACAGGTTGAGATGTTAAAAGAAGAGTTGATTCGAGGAAATATTAAGAAGATTTGGGACAAATAATGTTATTTAAATATGCTAAGGGTGCTACGCCTCTATCACCAGATGAAATACACAACTTGATACCATCTCATCTAACCACTCAGAAACAACTAGATGAGTGGGAACAATATAATATTGTACAGGCTACCAATTGGGCGTTTAATAGGAAAAGAACAGACCTACTGTCAATTATTTTTGCTAAGGCGTTGTATAAGAAAATGTTTGATAAAACTTGGATTTGGGCAGGATCACTTAGAAAGAGGCAAACTAATATGGGTATAGAGAGTATCTATATTCCTCAGGAGTTAAGACTGTTGTTTGATGATATTCAATTCCAGATAGAGTATGATAGTTTCCCCATTAGGGAAATTGGCGTTAGACTACATCACCGATTGGTAATTATTCATCCATTTCCTAATGGAAACAGTAGGTTCTCTAGATTAATGGCTGAACTATTAATGTGCCACAATGGAGAAGCTAGTTTTATCTGGGGGAATTGTAATCTTATTAATGATTCAGAGACCAGAGAGGAATACTTATCTGCTTTAAGGCAAGCAGATAATGGAGATTATTCCAATTTAATTAAATTTGCTGATAGTTAAAAGAGGTGACCTATATGACTACAGATTTACTAATAAATAATTATGACAATCCAGCAATTGCTTTAATTCCTTGTACAGACAACGAAACAAAGACACTTGAAATGGCAATTTTTTATAAAGAGGCTAATTAAATGTTTAACAACTTCATAGGTGGTGGGCAGGTATTTCTTCACAAGGTGAGGATGTTTGGTCAGGTGTTTTTCCGTAACTTGCATGTTTCTTTATTTGTGGGGATACTACTTGCTCTTCTGATTAATTGGCAATCTCTACAACGACTTGATTGGAATGGCTTTTTTTCATATAGAAAGGCAGTTATAGCAATTAGTTTTAGTGAGGCAGCAAATGTAATAAGAGAGGCTATAGGAAAAGAACCAAACCATATCAGTTATATTAATGCTCGGACTAATAATTCTGTATGGAACGATATCAACCCATACAAAATATATCATATGGGCATATTCCAAAGAGCAGATAATCAAGCATGGGATTTGGTAACTAAGATAGGGCTACTTGCAGCAAGTGCTACTAGTGCTGGTTTTGTTGTTATATTTTTATTTTGGAGTAGATTTGGTAGTGGCCTTAAGGATGAGAGAAAGAACGAAGGCAGCGGATATATACTTAACGTGAGGCAAGTTCGGAGCAAACTACGAGCAATTGGCAAATGTAGTCGCTTCTCTATAGGCAAGATGCCATTAGTCAAAGATATGGAAACTAGGCATTTTCTTGTGACTGGCTCTACTGGTTCGGGTAAAACTAATCTTATGCACTGCCTTCTGCCACAAGTAGAGAAACTTGGACAACCAGCTATAGTTATTGATCAAACTGGTGAAATGATTGCCAAGTACTATAATCCCAAGTGTGGAGATATTATTTTTAATCCATTTGATGCTAGAAGCCGGGCTTGGGATTTCTGGGCAGATTGCCAGACGCGTGAGGATTTAGAGCGGTTTTCAAAAATACTCATTGGCTTTAATCGTAAACAAGCATCTAGTCACTCTGATCCTTTCTGGGAGAATGCGGCAGAGGTTGTATTTAATTCATGTATTGAGTTTTTAAGGTCGAAGAATGCTTCGATCGAGGAGATAGCCAAAATGGTGTGCTATAGCAATATTACCCACTTAAAGAAAGCACTTAATAATACCGAAGCTGGACGTTATCTAAGTACTGATTCAAAACAAACTGCTGCATCAATTGTATCTGTCCTTGCAGCAAATGCCAAACCTCTAACTTATTTGAGAAGTGCTGGTGGCGGTGGCAGTTTTTCTATGAAGCAACATTTTGCCAATATTAAAAACGGATCATCAGCTTGGTTATTTTTAGCGACTAAGCCAAGCAGTAGAAGTCTTACGCTACCGCTAATATCGTGTCTAACCGAGCTTGCCTTAGCACGGCTTATGGATTCAGGAATTACTAAAGATAGAAGAGTATGGACTATCATTGATGAATTGCCAGCTCTTGGTAGATTACCAGCATTATCACCGTTAATGGCTGAGGGGCGGAAATATGGTGCTTGTGTACTTGCTGGTATGCAGTCATTGAATCAGCTTTATTCACAATATGGTCATTATGATGGCTCTACTATCTTTGGTCAGTTTGGCACTTCTTTTTTCTTTAGAAATACTGAACCTGCAATTTCCAAGATGATTAGCTCTATGTGTGGTAGTGAGACCATCACTCGTCAGCAGAAGAATACCAGCTTTGGTGCGAATGAATTTCGTGATGGAGTTAGCTATAACGAGCAACAACAAAAAAAATTATTAGTTGAACCAGATGATTTAGCAAATTTAGCCATTGGGCAATGCTATGTACTTCTTCCAGAGCCGCTAGTGCGACTAGCTAAAATACAAACTGAAGAAGCCTCTGTTAAAGAAAATCATCAAGGGTTTGTAGAAAAGCAAGAATTCATTCCAATTAACGCAGAATCAGAACTATCAAAGCAAGATAACCTGGCTATAGAGAATATGGGAAATGAGAGCGAAGCAGAAAACGATAATAATGGTGAGGATGATGTTAATGGTAGTGCCAGTAACAGTAACACCACAATTTCTGATAGTGAGTCAAATGGGCATCAAGGTAGTCACCTTGAAGATAAGGTACAAGACAAAATAGAGGGAATTGGCCAAAGTGAAGAAAAAGAATTAGGGAGGTAACTGAGTTTGGTTGGCTTGAAATTAAGACTATAAAAGCAACATTAATGAGGAATAATCTATTATGACAGACAGAGAAGCAGAAGTAAGCACACCAGATATTGACAAGAAAACTATTGCAGCGACTGTAGACAAAACAAAAACAGTTCAAGAGGTAGAATTAAGGGAATCTCTACAATTGCTACAAAAGACAATTAAGGATTGGCATCATGAGGTAGATTTTACTTCTAATGCTTTTGTTGGCCATGCCAACCAAACTCAGTCATCTCTAGCTTCTACTAACACATCTATGCAAGAGACGCTTAAGACAATAGCTGGTCTATTGTCAGCTTTTTCTGAATCGTCAACAAAGATTCAAGATCAAACAATTACCTTAGCTCTTTTGCCCCAAAAAGTCCATAAGGCATTAGAGGACTTAGTACCTAATATTGGGAGAGAAGTAGAAAAAATACATAGCCAGCGCCTAGAAATAATTACCACTCATATAGCGAAAATTGAACAAGCTCTTAAAGATAGCATCATGCAAAATCAAAAAGCGATAGAAGAAACTGCCATACTATCTATAAGGCAAATGCAGGAAGCTCAATTAAACACCCTAGAATCTCAGAGGAAACAGGTAGCTGAATTTATAAAATCAGTCAAAGAAGAAGTAGAAGCAGTTACGTCGAATCATGGCAGTAAGTTTTTAAGGAATTTAGTGATTACTTTAATACTAGCAACAATTGCTGGTGGCATCACAAGTTGGTGCGTTGGCAAATATTTTCCTGCATTCATTCAAATTAACAAAGCAGGTGATGTTACGGTGCAGCATAGTGCTGTAAAGATATGGGAAGCTGATAATCCTAAAATCAACGATTCAAACAAAAAAACAAAGGTAGTAAAATGATAACTAAGGCATTAAATCAAAATAGAAATTTTAAAAATCTTTCTACAACAATGAATTTAAGAGAGTGGAGCTAATTCTTGTTAAGAATAGGAAAGTTTTTATAAAGACCAGACACTTTAATTTTGCAGAAAATAGTTTGGTTGGGG
>JAIOYD010000085.1 GCA_021741285.1 Rickettsiaceae bacterium
TAATATTTTCTATAGGCATAATTTAAAATCCATAAGCTTTATACGCTAATTATACCATTTTCTTATGGATTTCCTAAGTAGTTTATATAGTAAAATCCCTTGCTAATTCAGCTAAAGAGACTTCTGACGAAGAGACTTCAAACGGTTGAAACTAAGTTCATACATGTTTCTATGTCGAAGCTTTTAATTGTTAATTATTCAATAATGCTTTACTATTATAAAATATTATACCAGCTTCAAGAATAATCCACTTTCGTCTAGTAATTTGTTTGTTTCTTTTGGGTCGATTATTATTACTCCATTTTTTTCAATAGCGACCCCATTAAATAGATGTTTTGCTAGGAAGAATATTGTGTCTGGTCCTATGACTGGAATATCCAGCCTGGTATCTTGAGAGGATTTGGACATTTTAACTAAAACACCCCCGGATTCTTTTTTACGTAAAAGATCACACCTTCGAATTAGATTATCTGTTCCTTCTGCTGCTTCTATTCCAAGTACATGGCCATCGCAGACTATAATAGACTGTCCGACATCCTCATCTCCTAGTGATAGTAGAACTTTTTTGCCAAGTTCTATGTCGGTACAATCTTGGTTTGAAGGAGACTTAAGGGTTAAGATAGAGCTTGGATAGTTGCTTAGTTTTAATATATCCCTGGGTGAGATTATTTTAAATCCCTTAGATTCAACATAGTGTGTAACTATTCTTAAAATATTGTCGTCCCCAAGAAATTTCTTTTTTAGTATTTGGGCAATCAATAATGACCCAGCCATATCAACTTTCAATGATTTTAAGTCTGGCCGATTTATTCCACCAACAATTATGACATTCTCAACTTTAGACTCCTTAAAGTATTCCAGAATAGCTCCAACCGACCCTAATGCAAACTTTTTACTAAAAGCTACATCTGATATAAAGTCTATATCTAATGCAGCAACATAGCATTTCCCACCGCAAGATGTATATATCTGACTAAGCTCGTGGGGTAAATTACCATTTCCCGCTATTATTCCCAGTATTGGCAACATTTTAAAACCCACAAAAAGTTCTAGATTTATCACTTTGTAGAAATTCTACAATTTCTTGAATAACTTTATTCTCTGGGTAATTTGCTTTTACAAGTTCAATTCTCTGATTAAATACATGCTTAGAATCGTCGCTAAATATTTCTTTGATGACTTTATTAGCTTCAATTGACTGGGCTTTGTTAAAACCTCTCCTATTCATTCCAACTAAATTCAAGCCTTCTAAGTGAGCTCTATCGCTAGTAGCGAGGCCGTAAGGTATTAAGTCTCTTACCACTGCTGATACTCCGCCTATCATTGTATGAGAGCCAATCCGACAAAATTGCTGTACTGCAGAAAGCCCTCCAATAATCGCAAAATCACCTACTTCAACGTGGCCAGCTAAACTTACGTAGTTGGCAAAAATTACATTATTACCAACTTTGCAGTTATGAGCAATATGCACACCAACCATAAACAAACAGTTATCACCAATAATAGTTGCCATAGTGCCTTCAGAGGTTCCATGCTGGATGGTTACGTACTCTCTGATAGTATTGTTCTTACCAATAATTATTTCTGAATCTTCCCCGTTATATTTAAGAGTTTGCGGATATGAAAGTGAAGCAAATGGATATATCTTTGTTCCTTCACCAATTGTCACTCTTCCTTCCGTAACTATATGAGATTTAAACTGTACATTGTCACCAATAACTGCTCCATCTCCAATAATACAATATGGGCCTATTTCAACGTTCTTACCGAGCTTGACATTTGTACCAACTATCGCTGTTTTATGAATCATAATTATTTATTGACTAGATTTTTCTTTTACCATAGCTGTGAACAGAGTTTCTGCAGCAATGTTTCCATCCACTTCTGAGCGAGCTTTAAATTTCCATACTGGCCCACGATTTTGTATAATACTTGCATACATGACTATTGTATCACCAGGTTCAACGATTTTACGGAATTTAGTTTCTTCAATGGACATAAAAAATACTTCTTTATCTTTTGTACTTTTCATCGATTTTGCTACTAATACTGCAGCTAGCTGTGCCATAGCCTCGATAATCAATACTCCTGGCATTACTGGACGATCTGGAAAATGCCCTGTAAATTGGGGTTCGTTTATTGTAACATTTTTTATACCAACTATCGACTCATTCAATGTTATGGAAGTTACTCGATCTACCAACAAGAATGGATATCGATGCGGAATTATCGACATTATTTCATTTATATCAATTTTCATTTTCCTTTGCCCTTAACTAGTTTTTTCATTATAATTGATTGCCTATGCCAATCTCTTATTGGAACAGCTGGAGTTCCGCCCATTATTCCAGGCTCTTTTATATCCTGAATAACCCCTCCTTGGCCAGCAATTTGTACTCCATCTGTAATAGTAATGTGTCCAGCTACGCCAACTTGGCCTCCCAGTGCACAGTAAGATCCTATCGTGCTGCTGCCAGCTATCCCTACTTGAGCAACAAGTATTGCTCCTTTTTTAATGTGAGCATTGTGACCAATTTGAACTAAATTATCAATCCTGCAAAAATCTTCGATAATAGTATCATTCATTGAACCACGATCAATGCAGGAATTAGCGCCAATTTCTACATCATTACCAATAATAACTCTGCCAATATGGTATATTTTTTTATGAACTCCTTTATCTGTGGCAAACCCAAAACCATCTTGTCCTATTCTTGCTCCGGAAAGTATTACTACATCATTACCAATTATAGCATGGCTTATTGATACATTTGAGTCAATTCTTGCCCTAGAACCAATCTTTACCCCAAAATCTATAAAAGTTCCAGATTCAATGACACTGTCATTGCCTATTTCAACTTCATCTTCTATTACGACATTATGGCCTATATAGCAGTTGTTTCCTATCTTTGCAGAAGAGGAAACATAAGCAGAAGGCATTATTTTTAATACGATGCGGCGAGAGCTCGAATAGAACAAGTCAAGAGCCTTGGCGTATGCGTAATATGGGTTATGGGCTCTAAGAAGTATGATGTTTTTTATAGAATTGTTTTCAAAATCATAAGGCACTATGCACGCGCCCGCCTTACTTGATTTATAATCCTCAATGTACTTTTTATTGCTTAAGAAGCTTAGGTCTGATGACTTAGCTTCTGATAAAGATTTTATTTCATAAAATTCTTTTTCTGTATCAGCTTTTGAAATCTCGCAGCCAATAGAAGTTGCAATTTTTTGTAGTGTATGTGGACCAGAGTTGGCATAAAAATTTTTTTCTGACATTTATTTTCTCTTTAGTAGCGCATAATAACCTGACTTTGACTAAGGTTATCTCAACATTATATTGGAGTAAATTGAATATCAAAGGTATTTATATGCTTTAGATATATAATGTTTACCGGAGTTCACAGGTAAGTAATCTAGCAACGCCTTAAGCACAATGTCTATAAGATAGGTAATATTGAAATAACACCAGGATACAACAGTCAATAACAAAAAGATCTTATCCTTCTAAGGATTCTTGACTAAGAACCGTATAGTAAATACGCTTAAATTAATCGCTATGATTAACGCTGCAAAGAATTTTATAATGGGTTGTATAATCTATAAAAATTTTAGAGTTGATTTGCTAGAATTAAAACTAACGATTATATTATATAAACTGGTTATTTGTTAATTTATAAAATAGAAAATATTATGTCAAAAATTGCAAAATTATTAGCTTTGTCAGTTCTTCTTGCGGGATGTGATGGTATATACCATCAACATAAGCATAAATATCCGCATACTGACCCTATTGAAAATCCAGCTGATCAAGCTGCCGCAGAACATCATAAGCACAATCATCATGGCCACCATAAACATGATGCAAAGATGGAATCTAACCATTCTCACAAGCATCATAAACATGATGCAAAAGGGGGGGAGAACATTGAAAATCAAGTTACAAAGAATGTTATTAATCACTCAAATAATGTAGCAAAGGATGCAGCTAATACTGCTTCAGCTGTATCAACAGGAGCAAAAAACATAAAATAATCCACTATACATCTTTGAAAAAGAGAAATACTATTTAGTGTCGTATAAAGCCATCTTGAATTATTTCAGGGTGGCTTTGTTATAATTTGTGGCATCCAAGTTTCAGAAAGTTTTATACTAAAATATTTTTAGTTTATTTCATCTAATGGTATGGTTTCATTCAGGTATATTGCTTAAAGATTTGCACTTCTTCTAATTAACGATAAACACAAACTCAAATAAAAGTATGAAAGATACAAATGAAAAATTGATTGAAATTTGTAATATACTTAATGATTTAAATTTTCATGATGGTACATCAATAGGAGAAAAACTTAAGATATCTCGTACTGCTGTGTGGAAATGGGTTAGTAAACTTCAATCTTATGGCATTGAAGTAACAAAAGTAAAGGGCAAAGGCTATTTGTTAAAAGAGCCTTTAATTCTACTTGATTCAAAGAAAATTAGAAGCTTATTAAAATCTAAGAACTTTACTATAGATATAGTTGAATCAATTGACTCAACCAATAACTATTTAAATAACCATGATAAATCTGCAATTCCTCATATATGTATCGCCGAGCATCAAACTAGTGGTAGAGGTAGGTTCTCAAGAAATTGGTACTCTCCATTTGGTAAAAATATCTACTTTTCTATGCAATATTCTATAAAACAAGATATTAGCCAGCTAGGCGGACTCAGCCTAGCTATAGGAACCATAGCTTGCAGGGCAATAGAAAAGGCTTGCAAATTACCTAATTGCCTTATGCTTAAGTGGCCAAATGATATTATGTATAATGGCAAAAAACTAGCCGGAGTACTAATAGAAATAAGAGCTGAGGTTAATGGTAATTGCTCTGTAATAGTTGGTGTGGGAATCAATGTTAATATGCCAAATACAAGCCAAGTCAATTTTAAGCATGAGTGGGCCTCTATAATGCAGATTACCGGCACATCTCAAGATCGTAATAATATGTGTGCAGTCTTAATTGATAAACTAATTCTGGGAACAGAACAGTATCTTATTACTGGCTTCAAAAGTTATATGCCAGAATGGAAAAAGAGGGATAATTTATTTGGCAAAATGATTCAGCTTCATGATGGTCACGAGATTTTTAAGGGCACAGCAGCAGGGGTAGATGTACATGGGCATTTATTAATTAATCTTGAAAACAATATGAAAAAAGCGTTTTCAGCTGGTGAAGCAACATTGCTCAAAGAAAATACCTAAATATTGGTTCAAGGTTTAAATGATCTAATTTATGCCCATATGGAACTATACCTAAGCATGGAGCTGCGAGTAAAGATTTAAGACTTTCTATATTTTCGCTCATTGCTTGCATATTCGGATCTATACAATTTCCTATCCAACCAATAAAAGGTAATTTTGCCTCTTTAATGGCTAGAGCTGTTAAAATTGAATGATTTAAGCAACCTAGTTTTAAACCCACTACTAAAATAACAGGGAGTTTCATTGAAGTTATTACATCAGACATAAGTTCATATTCATTAATTGGTGTATACCAACCGCCTACTCCTTCAATGAGGGTTATGTCTGAAGGTATTTTAAGCATTCTTAAAATAGCTAGCTTTGTCTTTTTCTTTGTTAGAAGATAATTTTCTTGTTTAGCAGCAATATGGGGGGCAATAGGTTGTTCAAAAGAAAATGGATTAACTAGATGATAACTTACCTTAACCGAAGATGCTCTCATAAGATTAATAGCATCCTGATTAATAAGCATGTCATTTTCTTTTTTACATCCGGAAGCTAATGGCTTCATACCTAATGTGGCTAATCCAAGCTTACTGAATTCTTCTAATAAGCAGACGCTAATATGAGTTTTACCGACGTTAGTATCAGTACCAGTAATAAATAATTTAATCATGCCTTGTAGCAACAAATAACCCTATTTTGTAAGTAAGCGATATTTGCTTATCATCTTCAAACATATGATCAAGCTTAGTGATAGGGATAAGGCTCGTAACGGGATTGCATAAATTGATATTCGTGCCGGTATTCTTAAGAGATTTTAAAGCGCTCAATGCATCTTTATATAATTGATCATAAGTAAAAATACAGAATTTATTTAATAAGAAACCGGTGTCTTGAAGTAAGATTAAAATTTCTTCTGCTTTATAACACTGATTTCGGAATTCTTTTTTAAGTTGCTTAAAATTATCGTCAATAGGTACCGAAAAAGCAAGTATTCCTCCTCTTTTTAATTGTTTAAACATCATTTTGAAAGTCTCTCCAAGGTTTACACTCCAATTAAATCCCAAATTAGAAAAGGCTAAATCAAGCGTTTCGTTAGCAAAATGGCGGGCATTATAATCACCAATTATGAAATTAATATCGAGCGCTACTAGTTGATTTTTAGCTACTAACACAGCTTGCTGAGCAAAGTCGATGGCGTAGTATTGATTATGTCCGTAGGTAGCTATAAGCCTTTTTGTGCTTATTCCAGTGCCGCAAGCAAAATCTGCTATCTTTTGTTGATGAAACAAATTAGGTTTTAGCAGTGTAATTAGGGTATTGCAGGTTTGGAGTTGTAGTTGGCTATGAGCGGTGTAAGAGCTATAGTCAAAAGTGGTGTATGACAAAAAGAATTAGGTGACGTATCCTGTTGGAAGTTCTGGAAGAACATAACCAACAAAAGGAGATACGTCATGAATGATAATAAATTGGAATTAGTCAAAACGCCAGAAGA